>JBGSOU010000275.1:0-2999 GCA_041739025.1 Hyphomonas sp. | reverse complement strand
GCTCGGCAAGGACATCACCAAAGCGGGCGCGCGCGAAATGAACGCCCTGCGCGACGACCTGCAGATCGTCTTCCAGGACCCGCTGGCGAGCCTTGACCCGCGCATGACCATTGGCGCCTCGGTGGCCGAGCCCCTGCAGGTTCACGAGCCGAACCTCTCGAAAAGCGAACGCGAAGCCAAGGTGCGCGAGATCCTGCCCCGGGTCGGGCTCGATCCGAACCTTATCAACCGGTATCCGCACGAGCTTTCGGGCGGCCAGAACCAGCGCGTCGGCATTGCCCGCGCAATGATCCTGCGCCCGAAGCTGGTGATCTGCGACGAGGCGGTGTCCGCGCTCGACGTGTCGGTCCAGGCGCAGGTCGTCGACCTGTTGATCGAATTGCAGAAGGAATTCGGCCTGGCGATGATCTTCATCAGCCATGACCTCGCCGTGGTGCGCCAGATCAGCCACCGCGTGATGGTGCTCTATCTCGGCCGGGTGGTTGAACTCGCGGGGCGCGACTCGATCTACACGGACGCCCGCCACCCCTATACCAAGGCCCTGATCGCCGCGGTACCGAATGCCGACCCGAAAGGCGAACGCGCCCGGGAAAAGCTGAAACTGACCGGCGACCTGCCCAGCCCGCTCGACAGCCGCGCCGCCCTGCGGTTTCTCAAGTCAAAGCTCGTGGATGACCCTGAAGCAGAGCAGTACCAGGCCCAGCTTGTCCCCATCGGCCCCGGCCACTGGGTCGCCGAACACGACGCTGGCCCCGATGCAGAGGGTTTGCTTGTAAATTAGCACCTCCCCGCATAGGGTGCGCCCGCCTCAGCCGGACCCTTTCCCATGCCCGATACCCTGCCTCCGAACGCCCTCGTTTCGCTTGCCGATGTGCAGGCCGCCGCCAAGGTGCTGGAGGGCAATATCGAGCGGACGGAGCTTGCCCATTCGCGCACCCTGTCGGCCATCACCGGCGCGGATGTCTGGGTCAAGTTCGAGAACCGGCAGTACACGGCCGCCTTCAAGGAGCGCGGTGCGCTGAACAAGCTGTCCAAGCTGACCGAAGAGGAAAAGCGCCGGGGCGTGATCGCGGCCTCGGCCGGCAACCATGCACAGGGCGTGGCCTATCATGCCCGCCGCCTCGGCATTCCCGCCACCATCGTGATGGCCGAGACCACCCCGTTCAACAAGGTCGAGCACACCCGCGATCACGGCGCGCGCGTCATCCTCGAAGGCATGATCTTCGACGAGGCGAAAGACTACGCCCTGAAGCTCGGCGAGAAGGAAGGCCTGGTCTTCATCCACCCCTTCGATGACCTCGACATCATCGCAGGCCAGGGCACCATCGCGCTCGAAATGCTCGCCGACCAGCCGGACCTCGATACGCTCGTCGTGCCGATCGGCGGCGGCGGCCTGATCTCCGGCATCGCCACGGCGGCCAAGGCCCTGAAGCCCGACATCAAGATCATCGGTGTCGAGGCCGCGATGTACCCCTGCATGCACGCCGCCCTGCGCGGCAAGACGCCCAAGATGGGCGGCGCCACAATTGCGGAAGGCATTGCGGTCAAGGAAGTCGGCAAGCTCACCCGCCAGATTGCGGAGCAGCTGGTCGACGACATCCTCCTGGTCGAAGAAGAGCATCTGGAGCGGGCCATCACGCTGTTCGCCGAAGTCGAAAAGACCATTGCGGAGGGTGCCGGCGCTGCCGGCCTCGCGGCGCTCCTTGCGCACCCGTCGCGCTTTTATGGCCGCAAGGTCGGCCTCGTGCTCTGCGGCGGCAATATCGACACCCGGCTTCTCGCGTCGGTACTGACGCGCGCCCTCGTGCGCGAAAACCGCCTCGCCCGCATCCGCATCATCGGCGATGACCGGCCGGGACTGCTCGCGCTCGTCTCCAAGATCATCGGCGACAACGGCGCCAACATCATGGAAGTGGCGCACAACCGCATCGCGCTTGACGTGCCCGCGAAAGGCGCCGAATTCGACATCCTGATGGAAACGCGTGACAGCCAGCACACGCAGGAAGTCATCGACGCCCTGGCCCAGGCCGGCTATCCACCGCGCGCCCTCTGACCACCCGAACGACGCTCCAGATCCACAGGTCCGACCCATGAACGACACTCCAAACGACGCCGCAGCGACCAGCGCCAAGTCCGCCGAGGGCGGCTCGCCCATCTGGGTGATCTCGCTCCTGATCCTCGGATTGTTCGTCGCCAGCTATTTTGTCCGGTCGAATACGGCCTCGCCAGGCAAGCCCGCCCCCGCAACCGCTTCAACCGAACTCCAGGATGACGTCATGCCTGCTGCCTTCAAGGAACACCTGCCGTGGAACCCGGACGCCAAAGGCGTCATCAAGGGCGAAATGGGCCTGCAATACATCGTGCTGAAAGAAGGCCGGAAAGACGGCCGCAAGCCCGTCGCGACCGACCGCGTCAGTGTCCACTATGAAGGCCGTCTGGCCACCGGCGAGAAGTTCGACTCCTCGCTGGACCGCGGCTCACCGGCCCAGTTCCGCCTCAACCAGGTCATCCCGGGTTGGACGATGGGCCTGCAGCAGATGTCCGAGGGCGCCGAATACCTGTTCTACATCCCCAGCGCCCTTGCCTATGGCAACCAGCCACGCGGCGACGTGATCAAGGCCGGTGACGACCTCGTCTTCCTGGTCCAGCTGATCGAAATCGAAGTTCCGAAAGTGTCGGACGCCGCCGCCTGGGACAAGTATTTCCCCTGGAACCCGGCCCTGCCCGAAGTGAAGACCACCGAATCCGGCCTGCAGTATGCGGTGCTGGCCAGCGGCGACCCGTCCGGCGCTTCGCCGGTCAACGGCCAGTTCGTTCTGGTGCATTATGATGGCCGCCTCGCCGAAACCGGCGCGCCCTTCGATTCCTCCTATGAGCGCGGCGATCCGGAGGCCTTCCCCTCGAACGGCCTGATCCCCGGCTGGGTGGAAGCGCTGGCGATGATGAAGCCCGGCGACCGCTGGATGCTCTACATCCCTTCCGAGCTTGCCTATGGCGAA
>JBGSOU010000266.1:0-7029 GCA_041739025.1 Hyphomonas sp. | reverse complement strand
TGGTGCGGACGGCGAAGCTCGCCCGAGCTGGCGTCTTCGATATAGGTGTTCATGTCGAGCCGGTCGTGGGAGCGGCGCATGCGCGTGCGCGATTTCGACTTTTTACTCTTGGGGACGGCCATGGCACTGTTCCGGAATCTGGTTTGGCCGCGCACTCGTATGGCACGCGGGAAAGGGGGCCTGTTAACGCAGCCCAACGCCTCTGGCAAGCATCAAACGTCAGGATTTTCGCACGGGCCCGCCCAAACGAAAATGGCCGGCCCGAAGGCCGGCCAAGGTATGCAAGAAGGACGCCGGCGCTTTGCCCTGGCAAGAAGCCTGATTGGCTCTGCGCCGACAGCTACGGTTAATAAGGGAATGAGTCTGAACAATGGCGGCCGTCCGTGTTGTCCGGCGTTCAGGTTCGCGGCGCCCGGGCCCGCGCTGGCAAGGCGCCCCTACCCTTACCCGCCGGATGGCCGGCTAGGCCGGCCGCGTGAAGATCGCCTCCAGGCTTCGCAAATTCATGCCATTTTTCAGGTAGTTGGCCGGTGTGAGGTTGACCGCCTTGATCACGCCCCGCTCCACCCGCGTCCCTTCCCCCGTCTCGTTGGGCACCAGGTCGAAGTCGAGGATGTTGATGCACCCGGTGTCCTGCTCGAACCCCGCGCTCGCCCCCAGGGGCGCGCCGATCACGTCCGCCAGCACCATCCGGTTGACGACTTCATGCGCCACAACCAGCGCCGAAGCCCAGTCCGGGCGCATCAGAAGGTCATGCAGCGCCGCACGCACGCGAATCATCGCATCGGCGAATCGCTCGCCCCCCCGGAAGGAACTCCGCGCCCGGCTCGCCGGCCTGCTCGAACGTGAACGTCATCACCGCCGCCAGATGCTCGGCCGAGTGAAAGTCCATGTAACTGCCGGACCGCAGCTCGCCGAAACGCGACTCGACTTCCAGCGCCAGCGCCTTGGGGTGCTCGGCCAGCACGATTTCCGCCGTCTGCTGCGTGCGCGGGAGGCCGGAGCAGATCGCGAGGTCAAAATTCACGTCCGACAGTGCAGCGCCGGCGGCGCGGGCTTCCTCGACACCCCTCTCTGTGAGGGTGGCCACCTTCGGATCGCGCGCCTTGCGCACGGCTTCGGACGTGTAGTCCACATAGCCGTGCCGCATCAGGTAGATCCGCCGCCGTCCCGTTGTGCCGGGCAGCGCGCTCATGCGCGGGCGACGCCCCAGTCCTTGAGGATCTCGGCGGTGTGCTCACCCGGTCCCGCTGGCCGGCGCTGGATGGCGCCTGGAGTGGCCGAGAAACGGGGCGCCGGTGCCGGTTGCACTACGCCTTCGATCTCCACAAAGGTCTCTCGGTCCGTGTTGTGCTTGTATTTCGGGGCCTCGGTCATCGACAGGACCGGCGCGAAACAGATGTCCGTGCCTTCCATGATCGCGCACCATTCATCACGCGTCTTGGTCTTGAACACGGCCATCAGCTTGGCCTTCAGGTCCGGCCACTTGGACTTGTCCATCTGCGCGTCCCACTCGGCGCCGGAAAGCCCTGCTTTATCGCGCAGGATCGCGTAGAATTGCGGCTCGATCGAGCCGATCGCGACCCATTTGCCGTCCCGGGTTTCGTAGGTGTCGTAGAAGTGGGCGCCGCCATCCAGCATGTTGGCTTCCCGGTCATCGGTCCAGATGCCCATCGCCTTCATGCCGTAGAACATGGTCGCCAGCGACGCTGCGCCGTCCGACATCGCGACATCCACGACCTGGCCCTTGCCGCCGTTCCTGACGTTGAGAATCGCGGCCAGCAGGCCCATCGCGAGGTAAAGGGCGCCGCCGCCATAGTCACCGACCAGGTTGAGCGGAGGGCGGGGGCGGCCGTCGCCGTCGCCCATGGCATGCAGGGCGCCGGTAATGGCGATATAGTTCAGGTCATGGCCGGCGGCCTGGGACAGCGCGCCCGTCTGGCCCCAGCCGGTCATCCGGCCATAGGCGAGCTTCGGGTTGCGCTTCAGCGCCACGTCCGGGCCCAGGCCATTTCGCTCCATCACGCCCGGCCGGAAACCTTCGATCAGGCCATCGGCTTTCTCGATCAGCGTCAACGCCACTTCGACATCGGCCGGATCCTTGAGGTTCAGCCCGATCGAGCGGCGCCCCCGGCTCATAACATCGGCGGCGCGGCCCGGACGGCCGTCGCCCGGACGGTCGATTCGAATCACGTCCGCACCGAGGTCCGACAGCAGCATGCCGCAAAACGGACCGGGACCAATCCCTGCAAATTCAACAATCTTGACGCCTGAAAGCGGTCCCTGGCTCATGTTATGGCCTCCTGATGCTACGGTGTTTCTGGTCGAGTTAGCCGAACTTTAAGTGTCGGGCGCGCAAAAGGAAGGGGTGCCGCCGCGTCGCGTGGGGCCCTGATTTGGCGCGTATTGCATGTCTGACCTCTCCTTCTTCGATCCGCCCATCGAGATTGCCGCCAGCGGGCTGCGCCAGGACCTGATCATGTCGCGGCTTAAGGCCAGTGGCCTGCGCCCCTACCCCGCCTCGCATCCGATTGACTTTACCGCAGCCGATCCACTGCTGGTCGACATCGCCTCGGTCTCCCGCGACGTGCTCGAAGGCCTCTCACGCGCCGAGATGGTGCAGCTGCACCGCCAGATCGTGCTGATCGACCTCACCGATTTCCAGGTCCCGCTCAGCGGCGACGCGATTCTCGTTCGCCGCGACGAAGATCTTGGCGCCCTCAAAGGCCGTCTGATGGCCCTCGCCCGGCGCGCCAGCCGCCTGCGCGAAGCGCAGCTGCGGCGTGAAACGGCCGCCACGCTCGGCCTGCGCATTCCTGCCGCCGACCTCAACAGCACGCCCTCGCTTCTGTATATCGGCGAAGGCTCGGCCCTGTTCCTGTCGCTCCAGGGGCCGCTGAAACAGCGCGGGCTGGGCATTACCGCCGCCATCAGCCGCGAGACGGCGCGCCAGTACATGGCGAGCCACAGGTTCACGGCGGCGCTGGTCGACCTTGAATCGCTGCGGGACAGGGACGCCCCAACCGCCCACTGGATTGCCGAGGAAAATGGCCTTGGCGGCCTGCCCCTGATTGCGCTGACCCATCCGGAGCTTCGCCAGAACGATCACCAGACGGCGATTGTCGGGCTCGCGACAGAGGTCGTCGACGCAGCAGGCCGGATGGCCAGCATTGTCACGCAGATCGAAGCCGTCAGTCGCCGGATGGTTGCGTTTGCGCCGATCATGCCGCGCCCGGCCATGGCCTCCATCCTCGCCGATTTCACAACCGGTCTGTTCAGCCGCCGCTTCCTCGAAGCCCATATCGGGCGCCAGATGGACGCCGCCGCGCAGCAGGCCGAGCCCTTTTGCGTCGTCACCTTCCGGATGGACCCGGCACAGGCGGGTTCGCTGGCGGCTCAGCGGGCCTTTGCCGAGATCATCCGCACACAGATCCGCGATTCCGATTGCCCCGCACTGATGCAGCCCGGTCTGTTTGCAATCACTCTGCCCGCCACACCATATCGTGGCGGCACACGTCTTGCCGAACGCATTGCCGATCACGCGGTCCCGAACCCGGCCCTGGGCGGCGATGGGTTTGGCTGGCGTGTCATAGAGAAACGCGCCTACCATTCGGCCGAGACCCTGCTCGATGCCGGCATGACCGGCCCCTGGTTGCGGCCCCGCCTCGCGGCTTGACCCCTAGTCGTCGGTCAGGAAGCCCGTCGAGAGCTTCTTGCCCCACTTGTCTTCCTTTTCGGGCGGACGCTGCTGCTCCATCCGCGAAACGGCGTCCGCCGCCTCCGCAGAGGCCAGCCCGCACGCCGCCTCCAATTCCTTGAGGAAGGCCTTCACCAGAGGAATGCGCCGCTCCGGCGCGCCGCCGAGACCGGAGTGCACGAGCTTTGAATCCGGACGCAGCTTCAGCTGGTTCGGCCGTGAACGGACGATTTCCATCAGGCGGGCCGGATCCATGATCGTATCCGGCCGGAAGGCGAACACGGCCCCTTTGTCTCCCGCATCCATCTTGGCGATGCCCAGCGTGCGGCACTGGACCTTGATCGCCATGACATCCAGCAACTGGCGCGTCTCCGCCGGCAGCGGGCCGAACCGGTCGATCAGTTCCGCCGCAAAGGCTTCGCGGTCCTGCGCGGTGGTGATGTCCGAGAGCCGCCGGTACAGCGACAGGCGCACGTTGAGGTCTTCAACATAGCCGTCCGGGATCAGCACGGCGACGCCAAGATTGATCTGCGGCGACCAGTCGTCCGCGACCTCTTCCTCTTCCGTGGCGCCGGCCTTCAGCGCCTTGACGGCATCTTCCAGCATCGACTGGTAAAGCTCCACGCCGACTTCCTTGACCTGTCCGGACTGCTGGTCGCCGAGCAGGTTTCCCGCGCCGCGCATGTCGAGGTCATGGCTCGCGAGCTGGAAGCCCGCACCCAGCGAATCGAGCGACTGCAAGACCTTAAGGCGCTTCTCGGCCGTCTCGGTGATCACCTTGTCGCGCGGCGTCGTGAAATAGGCATAGGCGCGCAATTTCGAACGCCCGACCCGTCCGCGCAGCTGGTAGAGCTGGGCGAGGCCAAACATGTCGGCGCGGTGGATGATCAGCGTATTCGCCCGCGGAATGTCGAGTCCGCTCTCCACGATGGTCGTGGACAGCAGCACATCATACTTCGCCTCATAGAACGCCGTCATGATGTCTTCGAGTTCGCCCGCCGCCATCTGGCCGTGCGCGACGATGAACGAGACTTCCGGCACATGCACGCGCAGGAAGTCCTCCAGCCGGTCGAGATCCTGGATGCGCGGCGCGACGAAGAATGCTTGCCCGCCGCGATACTTTTCACGCAGCAAGGCCTCGCGCAGCGTGACCGTGTCTTCCTCGGTGATGTAGGTGCGCACCGACAGTCGGTCCACCGGCGGCGTCGCGATGATCGAGAGATCCCGGATCCCCGTCAGCGCCATCTGCAGCGTGCGCGGAATGGGCGTCGCCGACAGGGTCAGCACGTGCACATCGGACTTCAGCTCCTTCAGCCGTTCCTTGTGCTTCACGCCGAAGCGTTGCTCTTCGTCGATAATCATGATGCCGAGCCGCTTGAACTCGATCTCCTTGGTCAGCAGCGCATGCGTGCCGACCACGACATCGATGCTGCCATCCACCAGACCCGCGCGCGTCTCGGCCGCCTCGCGCGCACTGACGAAGCGCGAAAGCGGGCGCACCTTCAACGGCCAGCCGGCAAAGCGCTCCTCGAAAGTCTTGTAGTGCTGCCGCGCCAGAAGTGTGGTCGGCGCGATCACGGCCACCTGCTTGCCGCTCATCGCGGCAACGAAGGCGGCCCGCAAGGCGACTTCGGTTTTTCCAAAGCCCACATCGCCGCACACGAGCCGGTCCATCGGCTTGCCCGACGCGAGATCGCCGAGCACGTCCTCGATGGCCGACAGCTGGTCTTCGGTCTCCTCGTAAGGAAAGCGCGCTGCAAATTCCTCGTACAGCCCCTGCCCGGCGCTGACCACGTCCGCGCGGCGCAGTTCCCGGGCTGCGGCAATCGCCATCAGCTCGGCCGCCATCTCGAGAATGCGCTTCTTCGCCTTCGCCTTGCGGGTCTGCCAGCCCGCGCCGCCGAGCCGGTCCAGCTGGCTTTCGGACTCCTCCGATCCGTAACGGCTGATCAGTTCGATGTTTTCGACCGGCAGGAAGATCATGTCCCCGCCAGCATATTCCAGCTGCAGGCAGTCGTGCGGCGCGCCGGTCAGTTCCAGCGTGCGCAGGCCCACATAGCGCCCGACGCCGTGATCCACGTGCACGACCAGATCGCCCGCCGTCAGCGCCGTGGCATCGGTGATGAAGCTGGCCGTCTTGCGCTTCCGGCGCGGGGCGGCAAGCCGGTCGCCGAGCACGTCGGCTTCGGAGATCATCACGAAGCCCGGCATCGCGAAGCCCGCTTCGATCGGCACTTCGGCAACCGTGAAATCGGTCTTCTTCGCGGCGTCCAGCGTGTGCACCTGCGCGAGGCCGGTGAGGCCGTGATCGCCCAACACATTTATCAGGCGGTCTGCCGATCCGGTGGACCAGGCGGCAAACACCACAGGCTTGCCGCTGGCATACAGCGCCTTCGCGTGGGCGATGACCGTTTCAAAAATGTTTTCGTCCGTGCGCAGACGTTCCGGTGCAAAATCCCGCCCTCGGCGTCCGCCCATGTCGAACGCGCTGCCGACGGGTTCATTCGGGCTGAAGCGCACGACCGCACGGTCGGCGAGGCGCGCGTCCAGTTCGTCCAGCGTCAGGTACAAGCGCTCCGGCGGCAGCACCTTGGCCGTGCGGATATCGCCGCCACCCGCATCCAGGCGTGCGGCATGGTAATCGTTCGCCTGCGTCAGACGCTCATGGGCCGCTTCCGACGCGAGGTGGCTGAGCCCCCAGAGCGCGCCGGGGCCGGTATATTCAAACAGCGTGTCGAGCGTGCCGTGGAAAAGCGGCAGCCAGGATTCAACGCCCTGCCGCCGGATCGAGGCGCGCGCGGCTTCATACATCTGGTCGCCCGATGGCGGCCCGAAGGTTTCAAGAAAGCGGTCCCGGAACTTGCTGAGCACCGTATCGTCAAACAGGATCTCACTGACCGGCGCGAAGGTCACCCCCTCCGCCGAGCCCGTCGAGCGCTGCGTCTCGGTATCGAAGGTGCGCAGCGTCTCGACCGTGTCGCCGAAGAAATCGAGCCGGTAGGGTTCGAGCGCCGTCGGCGGGAAAATATCGATGATGCCGCCGCGGATGGCAAACTCGCCCTGTTCGCGCACGGTGCTCGACCGGACATATCCGTTGAACGCGAGGTATTCAGTCAGTTCGGCGGCTTTGACCGACTGGCCGCGCTTGATCGCAAACGACGCTTTCCGGAGCGTCGCCACCGGCGGTACGCGCTGCACCAGAGATCCGGCCGTCGTGATCACGAGCAAGGGGCCCTGCGCAGCCTCGTAGCGGGCGATCCGGGCGAGCCCGGCGCAACGCCGGGCGGCAACTGCCGGCGTCGGACTGATCCGGTCATAGGGCAGCATGTCCC
>JBGSOU010000253.1:0-1506 GCA_041739025.1 Hyphomonas sp. | reverse complement strand
CCGGGTCGTCGCCTATGACCCCGAAGCCATGACCGAGGCCTCGCACCTCCTGAAGGGCATCGAGTTCGCAGACAGCGCCTACAAGGCCATCGAAGGCGCTGACGCGATGGTGATCATCACCGAGTGGGACCAGTTCCGCGCTCTGGACTTCGACCGCATCAAGACCGCGATGAAGTCCAACATCGTCATCGACCTGCGCAACATCTACTCGCCGGAAGACATGGCCCGCTACGGCTTTGCCTATACGTCGATCGGCCGCCCGGTGGTATAAGGCGCCCGACTCACCAGAACCGGGACCTTCAAAATGAAATTCTTCGTCGACACCGCCGACACGAAAGACATCGCTGACCTTGCTGCCACGGGCCTCATCGACGGGGTGACGACCAATCCCTCGCTGATCGCCAAATCCGGCCGCCCCTTCGCCGAAGTGATCGCCGAGATCTGCGCCCTCGTGGACGGCCCGGTCAGCGCCGAGGTTGTCGCGACCGATTATGACGGCATGATCACCGAGGGGCGCAAGCTCGCGAAGATCGCCGCCAACGTCACGGTCAAGCTGCCGCTGACGCTTGACGGCCTGAAGGCCTGCAAGACGCTGACGGGGGAGGGCACGCCGGTCAACGTCACGCTCTGCTTCTCGGCCAACCAGGCGCTGCTCGCGGCGAAAGCGGGCGCAACCTTCATTTCCCCCTTCATCGGCCGCCTCGACGACATCAACCTCGACGGCATGGACCTGATCCAGGAAATCCGCCAGATCTACGACAACTACCTGTTCGACACGGAAATCCTCGCCGCCTCGATCCGCACGGCCAACCACGTCAAGCTCTGCGCCCTCGTCGGCGCCGACGTGATGACCGCGCCGCCCGCCGTCATCAAATCGCTCGTCAACCATCCGCTGACGGACAAAGGCCTCGAAACCTTCCTCGCCGACGCCAAGAAAGCCGGCATCAAGGTCTAGGTCCGGGCGCGCATGAGCCCCTCTCCCTCCGGGAGAGGAGGGGCCCGCGCCGAAGGCGTGGGAGGTGAGGGGCTTCGAGGCAATCCAGAGATTTGAAGGTAGTCCAATGACCACCCCCCAAGGCCGCGTTCTCATCATCGCCGGATCGGATTCCGGCGGCGGCGCCGGCATCCAGGCCGACATCAAGACCGTCACGATGCTCGGCGGCTATGCGATGACTGCCGTCACCGCGATCACGGTGCAGGACACGAAAGGCGTTCACGGCGTCTGGCCTGTGCCCCTCGAAGCCGTGCTCGGCCAGATCCAGGTCACCCTCGCCGACATCGGCGCCGACGCGGTAAAGACCGGCATGCTCGGCTCCGCCCAGCTCGTCGAAGCGATTGCCGAAGCGCTGCACGCGCAGGCCGGCGTCATGCCGCGCATCATCGATCCGGTCATGGTGGCGACCTCCGGCGACCGCCTCGTCGATCCGCGCGCCATCGGTGCGATCCGCTCCGAACTCATCCCCCGCGCCCGCCTCGTCACGCCGAATGCTCCGGAGGCGGAGGTCC
>JBGSOU010000247.1:0-5061 GCA_041739025.1 Hyphomonas sp. | reverse complement strand
CGGCCCACGCTGACCCCGGCACCGACCCGGACCGCAAGGCCCGCCTTGAAGGCGCCCTGCAGGAGCTGACGGACATCAAGAGCCGCATCGACGCTGCGCTCGCGCGCCGGGCCGCCTGATTTCCTGATTTTCGGGAATTTGGTCGGAGCGAGAGGATTCGAACCTCCGACCCCTAGTCCCCCAGACTAGTGCGCTAACCGGGCTGCGCCACGCTCCGACCGAACGCGCTGTATAGGCAAAGGCCTACGCCGCTGCAACCGGCATAATCCCGCCCGCTGCAGCCCGCGCCCTAGATCCGGTGATCGGCCCGGACGGCGCGCCGCAGCGCCCGCGCGTCCCACAGGGCATTGTGCTTCACCGCCTTTTCGATGTCCGTCGGATAGGCCGACGCGCTCATCAGGCGCAGCGTCAAATCCGGGATCTTCACCATCTGTCCCGGCTTGATGATCAGGCATTGCATCAGGTGCATCAGGTCTTCCGGCCAGTCGGCGACGATGGTCGGTGCCGGGCTGCCGGCCAGGAAGGCCTGGATCGCCCGCCCGAACTGGTCCAGCGGCATCACCTCGGGCCGGGCATCGGGCAGGGAGAGGAAGGGCAGCACATGGTCCGCCACCCAGGCATGGCCCGCCAGGGCGTTGAGCTCGTCCTCAGGCCGGGCGAGGTAGAGCTCACCCACCTCGCCTGCGAGGGCGAGGCTGATCAGGTCTCCGCCGAAACCGTTGAACTCGCAGTCGAGGAAATAGAGCATGCGCCCTACTCCGGCTTCGACAGGTCCACGGTGTCGATCTGTCCCGCCGCCGCGAGGGCGAAGGCGTATTCGATTGCCGTTTCCTTCAAGCCTTCAAACCGGCCCGAGGCGCCGAAGTGCCCGGAATCGAGATTGATGCGCAGGAAGTACGGCCCGGCCTTCGGCGCCTCGGCGCGCAGCTTCGCCGCCCATTTTGACGGCTCCCAATAGGTGACGCGCGGATCGGTCACGCCGCCGGTGATCAGCATCGGCGGATAGTCGAGTGCGGCGACATTGTCATAGGGGCTGTAGGCGAGGATCGTCTGGTAGGCGGCTTCATCCGTGAGCGGATTTCCCCATTCCGGCCATTCCGGCGGGGTCAGCGGCAGGCTCTCGTCCGACATCGTGTTCAGCACGTCGACAAAGGGCACGGCGGCGATGATGCCTCCGAAGAGGCCGGGATCCATGTTGGCGACCGCGCCCATCAGCAGGCCGCCCGCCGACCCACCCTGCGCGATCAGGTGCCCGCGCCTGGTATAGCCCTTTTCGACGAGGTAGTTGCCGGCCGCGATGAAATCCTTGAACGTGTTGGTCTTCTTGTCGAGCTTGCCATCGAGATACCATTGATAGCCCTTGGCCATCTCGCCGCGCGGGTTGACGATGGCATAGATGAAGCCGCGGTCGACGAGGCTCAACCGGCCCGTGCGGAAGTCCGCCGGGATCGTGATGCCGTAGGAGCCATAGCCGTACAGCAGCACGGGCGCCGTGCCATCGACGGGCGTGGTCTTGTGGCGCAGCAGGGTCACCGGAACCTCGGCTCCGTCCCAGGACGGCGCCATGATCCGCTCGACCACATAATCCGCCGGATTGTGGCCCGAGGGGACTTCGCGGGTCTTGCGCAGGATGCGTTCGTGCGTATCCAGATTATAATCGACGACCTGGTCCGGCGTGCTCGGCGAGGCATAGTCGAACCGCAGCATCGGCACGTGGTACTCATATCCGCCGTCGAGATCGAGATCATAGGCGGCTTCGTCGAAGCTGATCGTGTGGCGGGCGTCGTCGCCGCGCTTCTGGATCACGATTCGGGGCAGGCCGCCTTCGCGCTCCATCACCGCGAGGTAATCCTTCTGCGCATGCACGCCGAGGAGCAGCGTGCCCGACCGATGGGGGATCACGTCTTCCCAGTCCTCACGCGAAGACGAGGTCATCGGTGCGCGGACGAGTTTGAAGTCCACCGCGCCGTCGGTGTTGGTGGTGATGTAGAACTGGCCGTCCCAATGGGTAACCGAATATTCGTTGTCGGTCTGGCGCGGCGCGATCAGGCGCAGCACGGGGTTCAGCTCATCGGCCGGAAACCAGTAAGCTTCCGAGGTCGTGTGTCCGCCGGCCGAAATGAAGATCACCTCTTCGCTCTCGCTGGTGCCGAGGCCGACAAAGAAGCCGGGGTCTTTCTCTTCATAGACAAGCGTGTCTTTGCCTGAGGCGAGATCGCGCTGATAGACGGCGCTGGGCCGGCCATTGGTGTCGCGGAACACCCAGAAAATCGCCTTGCCGGTCGCGCTCCACTCGAACGATCCATAAGCGTTTTCGATCAGAACGCCGGTGTCTTCTCCGGTCTCGATGTTCTTGACCCGGATCTCGTAATACTCGCTGCCCTTGGTGTCGGTGCCATAGGCCAGCAACGTGTGATCCGGCGAGGCCTCGAGTTCGCCGAAGGCGAAATAGTCCTGATCCTTGCCCATCGCGTCGCCGTCCAGCAGGATCGTCTCGGGGCCGTCCGGATTGAACGCGTCCGACGCCGGCCGGCGGGCATAGATCGAATACTCGCCGCCTTCGCGGTAGCGCGTGTAATAGGCCCATCCGCCGTGGATCGAGGGCACGGAACTGTCGTCTTCCTTGATGCGGGCGCGCATCTCGTTGAACAGCGTCTCGCGCAGGGCCACGGTCGTGTCCTCGAGGCGCGCCTTGGTGAATGCGTTCTCGGCTTCGAGGTAGCCGCGAATCTCCGGCTTCAGCAGCGACGGGTCCCGCATCACCTCCTGCCAGTTCTCGTCCTTCAGCCACGCATACGGATCGTTGCGCGTATGGCTGAGCTGGGTGATCTCGTGATCAATCCGCGCCGCGACGGGTGCGGAGGGCAGGGGCGGCGCTACCGTCTCGGCAAGGGTCTGGGTCATGGTGCATCCGGAAAAAAGGGTCGTGACAGCCGCGAGGCCGGCGAGATGGGCAGCTAGGCGCATGGGAGGCTCCACTCAAGGGTTAACCCAAGAGTGGATCAGACCGTCCGGACCTGTCCAGCGTTTATTCGGCCGGGCGGAAGTCGAGCACGATGCCGTTGATGCACCAGCGCTCGCCGGTCGGCGGCGGGCCGTCCTTGAACACGTGTCCCTGGTGCAGGCCGCAGGTCGCGCAGTGGCATTCGGTCCGGGGATAGATCATCTTGAAATCGGTCTTGGTCGCCACCGCGCCGGGCGAGGCCGGCTGCCAGTAGCTCGGCCAGCCGGTGCCGGAGTCGAACTTGTGCTCGGACGACCAGAGGGGCGTGCCGCAGCCCTTGCAATGATACAGGCCGGCGCGCTTCTCGTCATTGTAGTTGCCGGGGGTGAAGGCCCGTTCGGTGCCCTCCTTCACGCCGACGCGGAACTCTTCCTCGGTGAGAAGCTCGCGCCATTCGCGGTCGGTGCGGTCAATCTTGGTCTGGGTCATCGGGGGCGCTCCATTCATGGCTCGCCCCCAATATAGGGTCTCGATCAGCCGTAGAGAACCGTGATCGACTCAGCGACCAGCGCCGGGCGGTCCTTGCCTTCGATTTCCACGGTGGCTTCCATCTTCATGGTCTTGCCGCCGGCTTTCGATTCCACCGACAGGCACTTCTGGCGCAGGCGCACCTTGGAGCCGACCGGCACCATGTTGGTAAAGCGCACCTTGTCAGAGCCATAGTTGATGCCGCGCGTGGTGCCTTCGACGCGCAGGACTTCCGCGCCCAGCATCGGCAGCAGCGACAGGGTCAGGAAGCCGTGCGCGATCGGGCCGCCGATTTCCCGGGTGGCGCGTTCGACATCCACATGGATCCACTGATGGTCGCCGGTCGCTTCGGCAAATTTGTTGACGCGGTCCTGGTCGATCATGTGCCAGTCGGACACGCCGACTTCCTGTCCGGCCAGCGATTCCAGGTCAGCGAATGCAATCTTGCGTGGGTTGGCCATCAGATCCTCCTTGAATGGTTTTGCATCTTTTGGCGTGGCCCCGGCGCTTCCGCAAGGGTAACGGCGCGTCAATCGCGAACCGCTTGACTGCAGCCCCGGCGGCCTCAATCTGGACAACAGGATTGGTGACCATGCCCGCGATGACGCTTTCGACCCTCTTTTCGTTCCGCAAGGGTACGCCCGGCTATGCCCGGTTGGTCTATGCCGGCCTGCTGGCGGGGCTTTTGATTCCGGGCGCCAATGTGGTGGCGGCGGGCCTGGCCTGGCTGGGCCGGGACGCGGGGAGCGACGTGTTGCAGCGCCATGCGCTGAACCAGCTTCACATCTTCTGGAAAAGCGCCGTATTCGTGCTGATCGGCCTTGTGCTGACCTGGTTCCTCTTCGGCGTCCTGATCCTCATGGCCGCCATCATCTGGTACGTCCTGCGCATCACCAAGGGCCTGCAGGCGCTCGCCGCCGGCAGCCCACCGGACAATCCGGAAAGCTGGCTGTTCTGACGCTTCAGGCGAGATGCCGGTCCAGCGCCGCAAGGAAGCGGGCGATGTCGGTTTCGGTCGTGAACAGGTGCGGTGTGATCCGGAGGCGGCTGCCGCGTTTCGAGACGTAGATGTTCTCCGCGCGAAGCCGCGCGGTCAGATCGTCCGGCGCTGTGTCCGGGAGCAGGGCGCCGAGGTAGTGCGGTCCGCGGCCGCTTTCGGGGCCGGTTGTCAGTCCGCGCTTTTCAAGCGCTTCGGCGAGCGCGCGGTTCTGGTGCGCAAGCGTCGCCTCGATGTTGGCAACGCCCCAGTCGAGGATCTGCTGCACGGCGGCCTGCAGCGCCGGGAGCAGCGCGAAGTTCGACCGCTCGCCCATGTCGTAACGCTCCGCACCTGGAGCATAGGCATCGGTATAGTCGATCAGGCGCGAGAAATCGGACGCGCCTTCGCGGGTGATCCAGTTCTGTTCCAGCGGCGCGCCGTCCCGGCGGTGCGGCGCGGCGTAGAGGAAGCCGGTCGCATAGGGGCCGAGCAGCCATTTGTAGCCTGCCGCCACCACAAAGTCCGGCTGCACCTCGGCCACATCGAACACCATTGCGCCGCAGCTCTGCGTGAGGTCCAGCACCAGCGCGGCCCCCACCTCGCGGCAGCG
>JBGSOU010000239.1:0-2930 GCA_041739025.1 Hyphomonas sp. | reverse complement strand
GGGCGAAGTGCCCGTGGGCGCCGTGATCGTCGACCCCGCGACGGGCGAAATCGTCGGCGAGGGCGCCAATGCGCCGGTGATGGCGCATGACCCGACGGCGCATGCCGAAATCATCGCGCTGCGCTCGGCGGCGGCGAAGCTCGGAAACTACAGGCTCACCGGCCTGCATCTCTACGTCACGCTGGAGCCCTGCGCGATGTGCGCCGGCGCCATCAGCTTCGCGCGTATCGGCAAGCTCATCTATGCGGCCAGCGATCCCAAGGGCGGCGCCATCCGTCATGGCCCGCGCTTTTTCGAGCAGAAGACCTGCCACTGGCGGCCCGAGGTGGAGCAGGACGACGCTAGCGATGTCGAGGCAGGCGACCTGCTGCGGGAATTCTTCCGCTCACGGAGGGGATGAGCGCCGGCAGCAGCCCCGTCCGCCCTTCGGGCACCTCCCCCGTAAACGGGGGGACTCTTGCTTTCCCCAATGGAACCACGCCGAAACTCTCCCAAGCCCAAGGAGCCGCCATGACCGCCACCGTGAAAATCGAAAACGACATCGCCCTCATCACCATGGATGACGGCAAGGCCAATGCCATCAGCCTCACCATGCTGGAGGCCGTCAATGCCGCGCTCGACGAGGCGGAGGCGTCTGCCAGCGTCATCGTGCTCACCGGCCGGCCTGAACGGTTCTCTGCCGGCTTTGACCTCAAGTTCCTCGCCAGCGCTGCGCCGGAAGACGTGCGCCGCCTGGTCAATGGCGGCGGCAAGCTTGCCTTCCGCCTGTTCACGTCGAAGCAGCCTGTCATCATTGCCGCCACGGGCCACGCCATCGCGATGGGCGCCTTCCTGCTGCTCGGCGCAGACACGCGCATCGGCGCGCGCGGCGCTTACAAGATCGGCGCGAACGAAACCGTCAACGGCATGACGCTCCCCGGCTTCGGCGTCGAGCTGCCCCGCGCCCGCCTCAACCCCATGTATCTCACCGAGGCCCTCGTGCAGGCCCGCCTCTATACACCGGACGAAGCCGTGCCCGTCGGCTGGCTCGACAAGGTGGTGGAGCCCGGCGAGGTCCACGCCGCCGCGATGGCCGAGGCCGAACGCCTGAAGCCGATCGCCAATGGCGCCTACTGGCGCAACAAGATCCTCGCCCGCCAACCCGCCATCGACGCGATCCGGCCCACTTTGGCGGATTGAAACGCTGGGGCACGGAAAGAAATTATTGTCAGGCAATAATTTTTGGACTATGCCAATCCCTGAAAAGGGAGACCGCCCGCATGGCCCGTACCGAAACGACTGACACCTCCGTCACCCCGCTGCGCGACACGTCCTGGCTGTCCATCGCGGCCATCGTGCTCATCGTGATGATGCTCGGCTCGGTCGCGGCCGATATTGCGGGCAAGGTGGGCGCGATGGTCGTCACGCAGCAGAACTGGAAGCAGGTGTTGCAAGCCTTCCTCCTCGCGGGACTGGTCAATTTGCCGGCGCTGATCATCATCGGCGTGCTCGGCGATTTCGCCGGTCTCTTCGGCCGCACGGGCGAAGGCGAGGTGTTCTCGGCCCGCAATCTCAAAGCCCTGCGCAATGCCGGGGGCGGGCTGATCTGGGCCGCCGCCGCCAGCGCGATCATCGTGCCGACCGTGCTCAGCTGGACCACAGGCGACGGGCGCGGCGTCCTCTGGCACGTCAACGATCTCGCCCTCGGTACCGGCGCGATGGGAGCGGCCATCCTTGGCCTCTCGCACATGCTGGCCGAAGGCATTCGCCTGAAAACCGATAGCGACCAGATCATCTGATGGCGCACGACATCATCGTCACGCTCGACGTGATGCTTGCCCGGCGCAAGATGAAGGCGAAGGATCTTGCCGCCGCCATCGGCATCACCGAGGCAAACCTCTCGCTGCTGAAGTCCGGCAAGGTGAAGGGCGTGCGGTTTGAAACGCTGGCCAAGCTCTGCGAGGTGCTGGACTGCAAGCCCGGCGACCTGCTCGATTTCGGCGAAACGGCCGGCGCGCGCCGGTCTGCCCAACCTTTGGAGCCCGGCGACCTCGCCTGAACAGGCTTGAGGCGCCCCTGCCATTCAATCGCCATCACCCTGCCTGATGTGACAGGATGGGGTGTCGGGCGACTCCCGGCTCGCATAGGGTGAAGCTGGACAACGCCATTGAAAGGGGGCCGCGCATGGAACAGGTTATCGATCACGCGGCCGCGCACGGGCCCAGCCCCACCCTGATCAAGGACCTCCTCGTCTTCCTGATTGCCGCCGGCATCCTGGTGCCCGCGATGCGGTTCGTCCGGGTGCCGACGGTCATCGCCTTCATGGTCGCCGGCCTCGCGCTTGGCCCGTTTGCGCTCGGGCGCCTCGCGCAGGACATGCCGGTCCTTGAATATTTCTCGATCTCCTCACCGGAGGCCGCGCTGCCATTTGCCGAGCTGGGCGTGCTGTTCCTGCTTTTCCTCCTGGGGGTCGAATTCTCGTTCGACCGGCTCTGGGCACTTCGGCGCGTGGTGGTCGGCGCAGGCGGCCTGCAGTCGATCTTCAGCGCGCTCGCGATTGCCGGGGCGGGACTGGCCTTCGGTCTCGACCTGCCGGTGGCGATGATCATCGGCCTGGCCCTGGCCCTGTCGTCCACCGCCATCGTGATGCAGGTCCTCGTCGAGTCCAAGCGCGCGGCCAAGCCGGTCGGACGGGCCACGCTGGGCGTGCTGCTGTTCCAGGACATTCTCGTCGCCCCGATCCTGATCTTCGTCGGCTTTGCCGCGATGAAATCCGAAGCCAACATGGCCGGTGTGCTGATGGATGCCCTCATCCGGGGGCTGATCGCGATCGGCGTCATCTTCCTGATCGGCCGGTTCGCCCTTGGCCGCATCTTCCACCTTGCCGCGATCAGCGGCGGGCGGGACTTCCTGATGGCGCTGACGCTGCTCACCGTGGTGGGCGCCGCCGC
>JBGSOU010000233.1:0-1897 GCA_041739025.1 Hyphomonas sp. | reverse complement strand
CGGCGGCGAGGATGGAGGCGCACATCGGCGTGTTGAGCGCATGCAGCGCCGAGGGCCGTGTCAGCGTGATCCGGCCGGCGCCGCTCTGCTGGCGGATCAAGACATCTTCACTCATGGCGCAGCTCCCGTCGCTTAATCGTGACCCAACCGTAAATGCCCGCTTCCAAGTTTGTGACAAGGCCTTTCGGCAAGCGTTTACATGTTTGTGCGACAACCGCAGCGAAGACCTGCCCTGCCCTTGTCTGTCCCCAGAGCCCCCGGATCGATCATGCCCAGCCTTCTGCCCCAGAGTTCCCACCTCGAAGTGGCGCGTATCAACCGGCGCGGCCAGCGCGTGCGGGTGGACTCGTTCGGTCTGGTGAAACTCGGCTGGTTCAAGAAGCAGGAAGTGGAAGTTCGCGACGTATCGCCCGGTGGTGCGCGCCTGGCGCTGCCTGAAGGTGTTCTGTTACCGGACGAGTTCGAACTGCGCCTGCCGCAGTTCCGGCACCCGCGCCAGTGCGTGAAGCGCTGGGAATGCGGCCTCGAGATCGGCGTCGAGTTCCTGCTCGGCTAGCCGGTCAGTTGAGGGCGCAGCCTTCGATGGTGATCCGGTGCATCAGGCGGCGTTCGCCGTGATAATCATTCATCGCCCAGTGCCAGGTTGACCGGTTGTCCCAGAAGGCGACCGAGCCGGGCTGCCATTTGAACCGGTGGGCGTGGTCCGGTTTCATCGCATGGGCATAGAGGCGCATCAGCAGCGCGTTTGATGGCTCGTCGGCATACCCTGCA
Source organism: Hyphomonas sp. (assembly GCA_041739025.1). Taxonomy (GTDB): domain Bacteria; phylum Pseudomonadota; class Alphaproteobacteria; order Caulobacterales; family Hyphomonadaceae; genus Hyphomonas. The sequence goes on along the minus strand of JBGSOU010000233.1, from coordinate 1,126 downwards.
ATCCGCGTGGTGAAGGCGGGGTTCACATAGAGCGCCTTGCGGCCGCTGAGCGGGTGGGTGATGACGACCGGGTGGGTGACGTCTTCCAGCACATCGGCGGCGGCGGCATTGCCGATGCGCGGGCCGGTATCGGCGTTGGACTTGTAGTAGTTCTGGGTGGCCGAGCCGAAGATGTGCTTGGCGGAATGGACCGCGCGCAGGCCGGCGATTTCCTGCTTCGTGGCGGCGTCCAGCGTGTCGTACGCGGTATACATCGAGGCAAACCAGGTGTCGCCGCCCGCATCGGGGAGCTGGCGCGCGACGAGGATGGAGCCCATCGCCGGTTCGGCGTCATAGGAGTGATCCGTATGCCAACCGCCACCGATATTGGTTTTCTGCTCCTTTTCCTTCAGCACCAGCGCAATCTCCGGATAGCGCTCATGGGCGAGGAAGAAGCGGTTGATGTTGATCGGGCCGAAGCGGCGCGCGAAGGCGATGTGGTCGTCCTCGCTGAGCGACTGATCGCGGAAGAAGATGACGCCGTGATCGGCATAGGCGGCCTTGATGGCAGCAAGGTCCGCGGCCGTCAGGTGGCGGATGTCAACGCCGGTGATCTCGGCGCCGGCGCCCTCCAGCGGGGTGATCTGCATGGTTTTCCTCCCGGCCCGCTCTTGAAGGCGGGTTCCTGCGGGGAGTTTATGCGCCGAACGGCCGGGCTGGCAACCGCAAACGCCGCGTCAGGTGATGGCCGCGATCTCGGCGAGGAGGCCGGCCCAGGCCGCCTCGGTTTCGGCTGTCCAGTCCGGTCCGAGAAGGTCGCGGAATGTGTCCCGGATCGCGGTGAACATCAGATCAAGGTCGGCGCCGGCGAGGCCGTACCCGCCATGACTGAACCGCGACGCGGAGATGATCACCCGCTGCGTCGGGCAGTGTTCGAGCACGCCGAGAAGGGCGTTGAAGCAGGTTTCGAGCATTGAACCGCGCACGCCGCCATCGGTGTCCATGACGAACAGGGCCTCGAACTCCGGACGCAGTTCGAACAGGCGCCGGTAGACCAGCGGCGCGGGGTCGGCGCAGGCCTCGCCGGCGCGCTCCAAGCTTTCGAGGATGAGGTCAGCGGACATGGCGGGTGTTCTTGCAGACCCGC
>JBGSOU010000191.1:0-2284 GCA_041739025.1 Hyphomonas sp. | reverse complement strand
CGAGAAGATCCCCGGCCTGATCTTCTGGCTCGGCGCCGTCCCGCCGGACCGGTATGCCGCCTCGCAGGCCGACGGCATGCCGCTGCCCTCGCTCCACTCGGCCCTCTTCGCCCCCGACTACGACCTCGCCATCGCAACCGGCGTCGACGCGATGACGACGGCGGTCCAGGCCTTGTTCGAGAAATAGGGCCCGACCCCAATCATGGCCAAAAGGGGGCGGGATCTTGCCTCCTGGCGACTTGTAGGGTAGGTTTCTTTTGCTCAAAGTGCGCAAAAGCAATATCGCTGTCACGAACGAGCCCTGAACTCCAAGCGGCGTTTGAAGGCAGGCCCTTGAAACGCGGTTTTTCAGGCCTAACTTATACTCAAATCGAGCATAATTGCTCGAGGACGGAGGTTCCCATGGCACGACTGATCGATTCCGGCCCCGGTTGCCCGACGCCGACCCCGCTGCGCGGGCGTTCCGGCGCCGACGCGCGCGGCCTGGTCTATGATGACGCCGTGAAGGCCGAGACCGACCCGCTCTATCCGCTGGTCGCCGATTTCGTGACGCCGATGGAATGGCCGGCGATCGCTCCGCTGGTGGCCGGCATCAACCGCCTGAAGCGGCAGAAGAACGCCGTGATCCTCGCACACAACTACATGACTCCGGACATTTTCAGCCTGGTCGGCGATTTCCGGGGCGACAGCCTGCAGCTGGCGCGCGAAGCGGCCGCGACCGATGCCGACATCATCGTGCAGGCCGGCGTGCATTTCATGGCCGAAACCTCGAAGATCCTTGCCCCCGAGAAGACCGTGCTGATCCCGGACACGCGCGCGGGCTGCTCGCTCGCCGCGTCGATCACCGGGGCCGACGTGCGCCGGATCAAGGCGAAATACCCGGACTATCCGGTCGACACCTATGTCAACTGCACCGCCGACGTGAAGGCCGAATGCCACATCACCTGCACCAGCTCGAACGCGGCGCAAGTGGTCGAACACGTGGCGAAGGCCTGGAACACCGATACCGTGATCCTGGTGCCGGACCAGTATCTGGCGAAAAACGTGGCGGCCCAGACCGGCATCCGCATACTGACCTGGCCGGGCGCCTGCGAAGTCCACGAGCTGTTCTCCGGCGAGGACGTGCGCCAGCTGCGCGACGCCCATCCGGGCGTGATCATCCTGGCGCACCCGGAATGCCCCCCCGACGTGCTGCAGGAGGCCGACTTTGCCGGCTCGACCTCGGCGCTCTCGAACTATGTGTCCGAAAACCAGCCGGCGAAGGTCGTGCTGCTGACCGAATGCTCGATGAGTGACAATGTCGCGGCCGAGAACCCCAAGGTCAACTTCATCCGGCCGTGCAACCTGTGCCCGCACATGAAGCGCATCACGCTGGAGAACATCTACGACTGCCTGGTGACGGGCGAATATGAGGTGAAGATCCCGGAGGATGTGCGCGTGCGCGCCAAGGCCGCGCTGGATGCGATGCTGGCGCTGCCGAAACTGGCGCGCCCGCTGGCCTTCAAGACCGGCCAGACACCGCTCGAACTCGAGATGGTGATCTAGCAAACGTGTGATTGAGACGGCTTGCCAAGCGCAGCCCGAAGTCGTGAAGTCAACCGGACCCCAGTCGAGGAGGCGTCCATGCCGCAGTATCTGAAGCCGGTTCTCGGCCTCGTCTTGCTTGCGATCGCCGCAGGCCTTCCCGCCTCGGCGGTCAAGGGCAAGACCGACACGGACAAATCCGACGTGCTCGGCAGCTGGAGCTTCCAGACCCGCCCTTACCGTGAAGGCCAATGTGTGATGACCGGCACGATGAACCTGTCGCCGCACCCCGACGAGGGCCGCTACAGCTGCGAGATCACCGCCGTCGAGATGTGTTCGATGTGGGGGCGTTCCGTGGTGCGCCAGTCCTGCGAAGCCCGCCGGTTCGGCAATCAGGTTTCGGTCCGTTCGACCATCGAGGAAATGATCGAGAGCAAGTCGCCGGACCTGCTTTACGTGCCCGACAATTTCACCCTCACGATCCAGTCGCACGAGCGGATGTTCGGCGCGCTGGTGTCAGCCGTCACGGCGCCGGCCGAATTCCGCCGCGCGAATGACGGGATATCCTGACACAGCCATGTTCGAGGGGACCCCGTACCGTATCCGCGCTGAAGCCGGCGCGAGCGTCGACGTGCTGATCGTCGGAGCCGGCCTTGCCGGTCTGTTCCTGGCGTTGAAGCTGGCGCCGCGCCATTGCCTCGTCATCTCGCCCTCAACGCTCGGACAGGCGGCCTCGTCCGCCTGGGCGCAGGGCGGCCTC
>JBGSOU010000168.1:0-8472 GCA_041739025.1 Hyphomonas sp. | reverse complement strand
GTCATCGAGCGCATGTTCTGTAGGCTGAAGGACTGGCGACGCATCGCAACACGATTTGACCGAAACATCACCAACTTCATGGCGGCGATCGCGCTTGCAGCAGCCGTCATCTGGTGGCTGTAATGAGTCCGGACCCTAGTCACTCTCGCCGTGCTTGCGGGCGGCTTCGCGTAGGCGCGCAAAAATTGCCGCCGGATCTTCGGGGGCTTCGACTTCATCGGGCTCGGGATAGTCATCGAAAACGTCGTCTTCCGCTTCGGCTGCGTCTTCTGTCGCCGTCGCTGCAGCAGCTGCGGCCACGGCGACGGTTGGCTCGCGCCGGGGTTCCGGCGCAGCGGTGTCCTCAGCGTCGATCACGAACGCGTCGTCAGCGCCGGAGCGCATCCGGCCGATTACCGTTTCGCCGCCGATCAGGGTCTGGCCCGGCCAGACGAGGACGCTGAGGCCTGCGGGCAGATAAAGATCGCACCAGCCGCCGAGACGGCGCGTTCCGAAAGCGCGGCCCAGGCGCACGACATCGCCGGGCTCGACATCCAGCTCGATGCGCGGGCCGAGACCGCCGGTGGCCAGCGCCAGGCCAGCACGCTCTCCGGCGCTTTCGAAAGTGATGTAGGCGCGCGTCAGACCGTCATCATCGGGACGCATCGCCATCGGCACGGAGGGTTCACCTTGCGCGACGCTGATCAGATCCACGCCGCCGGCAATCGGGGTGTAGAGCTTGTTGGTGGAGACGGGCGAAGACGAGATGCGCACCCGCACGAGGTTCTCGGACGACAGGCGCAGAGCTGTCGGCGGCTCGCTGCGTTCGATCGAGACCACAACACCGTCGCAGGGGGCGACAACGCCGTCGGCGACATCCGGCGGTGACCGGCGCGACCAGCGGCCGGCGGCCAGCGCGACCAGCATGGCGGCAAAGCCGATCCAGAAAAGCGGGCTCCAGATCCAGCCCAGAAGCAGGGAGGCCAGAAAGGCGCCCGCTGCCGCAGCCACACCTTCCCAATCCAGCATGACATTCAGCCAGGGCATCGGGCGGCGCTCGAATTCTTCGGACATCTCTTTCGCTCCCTTCCGGCCTTGCAGGTTCAACCGACGGCCAATGCAGCTTCCGTGCTACGGGCCTGACGCTGCCACATATCAGCATATTTGCCGCCTTTGGCCAGCAGCGCGGCGTGGTTACCCCGTTCGATGACGCGCCCGGCTTCCAGCACGATGATCTCGTCGGCTGAAATTACGGTCGACAGGCGGTGGGCCACCATCAGCGTGGTGCGGCCGGTGGCAGCCTCTTCCAGCGCGTCCTGCACGGCGGCCTCGGTGGCGCTGTCGAGGGCGCTGGTGGCCTCGTCGAGCACGAGGATGGCGGGGTCTGCGAGCACCACCCGGGCAATCCCGACGCGCTGTTTCTCGCCGCCGGAAAGCTTCAGGCCGCGCTCGCCGACGCGGGTGTTCCAGCCGTCCGGCTGGCTTTCGATGAAGTCGAGCAACTGCGCACGGCGGGCCGCTTCGCGGATGTCCTCCTGCGTTGCGCCCGGCCGGGCATAGGCAATGTTGGCGCGGATCGTGTCGTTGAACAGCACGACATCCTGCGGCACGAGGCCGAGCGCCGCGCGAAGCGAGGACTGCTGCAGGGTCCGCACATCCTGCCCGTCGATCAGCACCCTGCCGGCGTCGGTATCGTAGAACCGGAACAGGAGTTTGAGCAGGGTCGACTTGCCCGCGCCCGAGGTGCCGACGAAGGCAATCTTGCGCCCGGCGGGCACGTCAAAGCTGATATTCTGTACACCGACAGACCGCCCCTCATGGTTGAACGACACGGTCTCGAACGTGACCCGGCCCTCCGGTTTGACCAGAGGCTGCGCGTCGGGCGCATCTTCGACTTCCGGCACCATCGCAAGCAGGCCGTGGAGCTTCTCGAGGTCGACTGCGCCCTGCTTGATCTCGCGCCAGGCCCAGCCGAGGATGTTCAGCGGCGCGTAGAGCGACAGCAGCATCAGCATCACCGCGGTCAGGTCGCCGATCTGCATGCGGCCCTGGATCACGTTCAGCGCCGACAGCGCCATCACGGCGAGCAGGCCGAGGTTCATCACCAGCGCCTGCACGGTGTTGAGCACATACATGCTGCGCACGGTATCGACATAGTGAACGTTATAGTCGGCCATCGCGCGGTCGAACCGGCGAGTCTCGCGGTCTTCGGCGGCGAAGGATTTCACGGTTTCGAAATTGGTGAGGATATCGACCGAGGTGGCCCGGAAGTGGGTGTCGGCCTCGTTCATCTTGCGGCGCTGGCGCACGCGCCATTCGGTGATGATGACGGTGCAGACGACATAGAGCGCAATCGTCACCACCGCGATCAGGGCGAGGCGGTAGTCATATGCCACGCCCAGCGCGATGGAGGCCAGCACGAGGCGGATCAGCGTCGGGCCGATATTGAAGGCGAGAAAGCGGATCAGGTAGTCTATGGCGCCGGCGCCGCGTTCGATGACACGGTTGAGGGCGCCGGTTCGCCGCGTCTGGTGAAAGTTCAGCGACAGGCCGAGCGCATGGCCAAACGCATCGACACTGGCGACGCGCTGGGCGTCCTGGCTGACCGGTGCGAACAGCCAGTCGCGCATTTGCGGCAGCCCGGCAGCGAGGAAGCGGATGGCGAGGCCATAGGTCAGCCAGAGGGCCGCCACGGCGAAGCCCCCGCCCGGCCCCTGCGCGGCCACCTGGTTGATCGCATGCCCCATGACCAGCGGCGAGATGACCTCGAGCACCGAGGCGGCGAGGGTCAACAGGACCGCGATCGCCATGATGGTGCGCCATCTGGCCAGTTCCGGCCGCGCGAGCAGCTTGAGAATGCGCAGGATCGAGGCCCACAGTCCGCCATCGGCGCTGTCGATGCGGTCATGGTTTTCGGGCGCGGCGGAGGCGTGTGCAGAAGAACTCATACCCGCCATATGGCGTGGAACGTTCGAAAGCGGAACCCATGGCGCGCGATTTCAGGTCGCAGGGTTCAGAGAACCCGCTTTACCTCAGCGTACTGCCCCCGGACCTGCAGAACGAGTTCGACGGGCTCATTTCCGCGATTGCGCCAGAACCAGCCGTGTGCCCCATCGAAGGCGGCTGTCAAGTCGCCCGAGTCGGAAGGTTCCGCACGGCCCTTCCGATAGGACGTTGCCTGCCCGTTCCTGCCGTCGCCGTGGAGGTCGGAATTCAGCACGCCGCTCTTCGCCGTCCACGCATAACCTGCAGTCTCTCCGGCCTTCATCGCCAACTTGACTTCCGCCGCCTCGCCCGGCCGCAGCGTCAGGGTGACTTCATCCCGCCATGCGTCGGCCGGAGCCGCCTGAGGCGCCTCCGCCACGTCCGCTGCCGCCGTCTCGATTGTCTCGGCAACAACCGGTGTGGTGTCCGCATCCGTCTCGGCTTCCGCAGCCAACTGTTGCTTCACCTCGCCCATCTGGGTGAGGCCCAGAACGCGGCCGATCCCGGTCGGGTCAATGCCGTATTCCCCGGGCAGGACAGCCGTAACGAGGATGACGACAGCCACGCCCGCCGCGATCAGCGTCGAGCGGACCAATTGCTTCGTGGACGGAAGATCGGCGCGGGAGGGCAGGTCGGAATTGTACATGGCGATCCTCTCTCAGGACACGAAATAGCCGGTCAGCTGGTAGCCGACCAGCACGAAACCGGCCGTCATCATCAGCACGTTGGCGGTATAGGCATGTTTCAGGAAACTGGCCGTGCGGCGCCAGTATCCCATCGCAATCAGGATCGCGCCGAGCGCCAGCAACTGGCCAGTCTCGACGCCGACATTGAACGCCAGAAGGTTGGGCAGCAGGCCATCTGGAGAAATCTCGTAATCGATGATCTTCGACGCGAGGCCAAGGCCATGGCAGAATCCGAAGATCAGGGTGGCAGCCCTCGTATCCGGCTGGAACCCGAACCAACGCTGGAACGCACCGAGATTGTCGAGCGCCTTGTAGACGATAGAGAACCCGATGATGGCATCGATGATGTAGCTGTTGATACCGAAGTTGAAGAAGACACCCGCCAGCATCGTGGCCGAATGGCCGATGGCAAACAGGCTCACATAGATGCCGATATCCTTCATCCGATACAGGAAGAAGATCACGCCCAGCAGGAACAGGATGTGGTCGTAGCCGGTCACCATATGCTTGGCGCCGAGGTAGATAAACGGCAGGATATGCACGCCCGTGATTTCCTGGATGTACCCCTTGTCGCCGTCGGCGACCGCGTGCGCATGCGCCATGCCCGGAAAGGCGACCCAACAAAGGGCGGCGAGTAGCAGAGCCGCCGGAAACAGTCGCATGGGTATTCCTACTTGAATGTGATGCCGAGAGAGGATGCCAGCCACATGGCGAAGCCGTAAAGGATAATCGTGACGCCGCTCGCGGCAAGAAGTGCCAGCCAGAAACCCACGTTCCGCTCTAGCAGTGCCGGAAAGATCAGGAAAAATGGCAGCGAAGGCACAACGAACCACAAGGTCGCCCGCGCATGCCCGGCGACGAGGCTCCGGTCTCCGGCGGTATCGTTCCAGAGCCAGACAATGGCAATCAGCGAGACCAGCGGCAGCGATGCCACAAGTCCGCCAAATGAAGGAAACCGGCGGGCTATCTCCGAGATTGCCGCAATCAAGAGTCCCGAGATAGCAGCCTTGAGAATGAGATAGGCCATGTTGAATGTATGAACCGGATTGGAACGAACCGGAAACCGAGCAGCTGAGAATCAGGCTGGCGGTCGTCCCTGCCGCACTCTAACTTCATACCGTCATGGACGATATTCGAAAATCCCTCTCGCCCGCCCGGCTCGGCTCGATCTGCGTCTATTGCGGCGCGTCCAGCGCCGTGAACGAAAAGTATATCCGCCTCGCCGAAGCGCTGGGGCGCGAACTGGCGGGACGCGGCATCCGGCTTGTGTACGGCGGCGGCGGGGTTGGCCTGATGGGCGCCTGCGCGATGGCGGCGCATGAACGGGGCGGCGAAGTGTTGGGCATCATGCCGCGCTTCCTGCTCCAGAAAGAACGGATCTACACCGACGTCGAGCACCGCATCGTCGATGACATGCATACCCGCAAGATGATGATGTTCGAGGAGGCCGATGCCTTCATCGTGCTGCCGGGCGGGATCGGCACGCTGGAAGAAGCGGTGGAGATCCTCTCCTGGGCGCGCCTCGGCCTGCACGCCAAGCCGATGGCCTTCCTCGATGAAGACGGGTTCTGGGAGCCCTTCTTCGAGCTGATCGAGAAGATCATTGCGGGTGGATTCATTCCGGAGGAGTTCCGCGGCACGATGGTGCATTGCACGACCTCGGCGGACGCCATCACCGCGCTGGAAGACCGGCGCGTGGTGATCGATCTGTAGACGAACCGGATTCGCGTTATTCGAAATCCTCGACGAGCAGCGGCTCCTCGATGGCCGCCTCCAGCGGCGCATAGCGGTCGATGATTTCCTGACGCGCCGCGCTGCGGTTGGCCAAGTCCCCCTGGGTCAGGAACGTTTCCAGCACGGCAGCGTCCTTGCCGAGCGCCTCTTTCACCAGCTTGCCACAATCATTGATGTTGCGGGACGTGTTGACCGGACAGGATTTCAGCCAGGTGATCCGCCGCTCCGCCCAGGGATCGGCCTCGAAGCCTTCACGCCGGAAGATCACCAGATTGTCGGCGGTTTTCTTGCAGGCCTTTTTCACTTCCTTCTCGAACGGCTTGAACTCAGCCGGCAGGCCGAGGCCGCAAAAGGTGTCGACGTTCCAGACGCTGACGCTCGTCGTCCATTCCCGGCCCGTTTCATCGAACGTGTGCTTTTCGAGATAGTCCTGCCCGTACCAGTCCGAAACCATATCGCCGAGTTCCAGATCGCCTGACGGCTCGCGCTCCAGCCGGATGATGTAGCGGGTGGACTTGAGATCGCTGAAGGCGGCGCCGGAAAAGAAGTTCAGGGTGTCAATCGCCGGATCCCAGGACAATACCCCGTCCTGCCCGGCTTCCGTCTTGATGATTTCGGCCGGATTGACCTCCAGGCCATACACCATCGCCGTCTCGACGCTCCAGTTCCCGTTGACGCCGGTGATCGTGCCTTTGCCGTGCGCGAGGCCGAACCGGCAGTAGCCGTTCCACTGCGCGGTTTGCCAATACGCCGCAAAGCGCTCGTAGCGTTCCTCATGCGGGGCAAACACGACCACGGAACAGTCGCCGTCTGCGGTCGGCACGACACGTTCACCCGGGCGAAGCGGCAGTTCGATGCCGAGATAGTTCGGCGCCGGTTGAAGCGGCAAGGGCGCCGTCTCGGCCCCCGCCGCAAGGACTCCACTCAACACAGAGAACAGAACGGTCAGGACCTGCAGGGTCTGGCGGGGAAAGACAAATGTCATTCTGAACGGCCTCATTTCCCAGCCCTTAGGCATGAGTTGATGGGCACGATCATGTTTGTCCAGTGGCAGGATTCAGATGAAGTCCCGGAACGTGGCCTATTCGGCCGCGACCAGATTGAACTCCGCCTGCCACTCGGCCATCAGCGCGCGGTTGTCATGGTCCCAGGGGTGGAAGCCGGGTTTGAACCAGGTGATCCAGATATGCCCGCCGCGCCCGAAGAAGTTGGGCTTCTTCCAGAGGAACGTCTTGACCGCCTTGCGGGCCTCTTTCGGCGAGTATCCATCGGCTTCCAGCATCCAGGAGGCATATTCGGCAATGTTGCGCGTGAAGTGGTAGCTGATCAGCAGCATCGCCAGCGACCGGCGGAACCAGCGCTGGAAGCCCGACCAGTCCTTGGTCGCCACGAGGAACACGTCATAGGCCACCGCCTTGTGCTCGCTCTCTTCCATCGCGTGCCAGCGCCACATGTCCTTGATCGACGCTTCGGTCTTCGAAAACATGTCATCGTGGGCCGCGAACATGTCTGCCAGCATGGCGGTGAAGTGTTCAAGGCAGATGGTGGATACCAGCATCCGCATCGGGCCGCCCGAGCGGGAGAGCGCAATCTTCTCCCGGATCTGGGCCTCGATCCGTTCAATCGGGTATTTCGACCGGTCGATCGCGCGGTTCAGCAGGTGATGCTCGCGCGAGTGGATCGCTTCCTGCGCGATGAAATCCTTCGCATCTTGGGCCAGCTTGCCGTCGAGCTGGTCCCGGTAGGCGCGCACGGCGTCCATGAACAGGCGCTCGCCATCGGGGAAGGTCAGCGACAGGGTGTTCATGACGGCCGTGCCGACCGGATCGCCGTCCAGCCAGTGGCCCGACTTGGCGCCGGAGACGTCAAAATGGATGTCACGCGGGAGAATGGTAAGGTCTTCAGGGCTGCGTTTGGCGGTCATGGCGTAAATCCTGCTGGCTTGGAGGGGATTGGGCGCTTAGTCACAATTGATCTGAAGACCGTTTAACAGTTACTGACAAAAATGTCGATAAGCAAAAACACGCCCCCTCGTATCCGCCGCTCGCCCGAAGCTTCGCGCGAGAATATCCTGATCGCGGCCGAGCGCCTGCTGGTGCGCCAGGGGCCGCAATCGCTGCGGCTGGCGGATGTAGCGAAAGAGGCCGGAGTCGCCAATGCGACCGTGCTGCACCATTTCGGGACCATCGACGGCGTGCAGACCGCCCTGATGGAGAAGATGATCGTCGAACTGGTCTCCGGCCTGCTGGCGATGGATGTGCCGGCCGACCCGCGGGCGGCGCGGGCGGCTGCGTTCCAGAACCTTTTCGATGCCTTCGAGAACAAAGGCGCCGCGCGGTTGGCCGCCTGGCTGGAGCTGACCGACGAATCCCGCCGGCTGCGTACCGTGCGCGAAGCCGTGCAAACGGTGATCCGGCTGAAAATCGGCGCCATGGAAGCGGATGAAGAACGCCTGGAAGATGCGATCCTGATCGCCGTCATCCTGGCGATTGGCGTGGGCCTGTTCGGGCCGACCCTGAGCGAACTGCTGGGCAAACCCCGGGGCCGCGCGCGCGCTGCGGCGCTGAAACTGCTGGACATGGGGCTGGAATAGCCGGTCAACCGGGCCGGGCGCGCGCTCTGTTCCGTTTACGGATCAGCCCGCCGTCTCCGGCCGCCCTGTGGAAAACCCTTTGACTTTTCTGTGTTTTGGGTCCAGAGGGCGCCGGTCTGGGCGGCTTTGGCTGCCTTGCAGGGCAGCGTGAGCTGGCGTGGCGGAACATCCGCCGTGTCCGAGGCCCTCCTTACAGACACGAACTTAGCCCCAGGCGCCCTTCTTCACGCGGGTCGTTAGAACCCCGCTCTCCAGCGCGACGTGTCGCGCCGGGCGCACAGTATTTTTTTGAAAGACCATATGACAACCTTCCAATCCTTCGGCCTCGCGCCGCGCGTTGAATCTGCGCTGACCGCTGCCGGCTACACCACCCCGACCCCGATCCAGGCCGGCGCAATCCCGCTGATCATGTCCGGCCGCGATGTCATGGGCCTCGCCCAGACCGGCACCGGCAAGACGCTGGCCTTTGCCGCACCGATCCTCGACAAGCTGTTC
>JBGSOU010000167.1:0-4133 GCA_041739025.1 Hyphomonas sp. | reverse complement strand
GCGGACGTGAACCTGCAATCCATCCCCGCACCGGCCGGCGAAATGGAAGTCGTGCTCGGCCCCGGCTGGCCCGCCGTGCTGCTGCACGAAGCGGTCGGCCACGGCCTGGAGGGCGACTTCAACCGCAAGGGCACGTCGGTCTATGCCGGCCGGATCGGCGAACAGGTCGCCGCAAGGGGCGTGACGGTGATCGACGACGGCGCCATCGAGGCGCGGCGCGGCTCGCTGTCGTTTGACGATGAAGGCACACCGACCCAGCGCACCGTGCTGATCGAGGACGGCATCCTGAAGGGCTACATGCAGGACCGCATGAACGCCCGCCTGATGGGCATGGCGCCCACCGGCAATGGCCGCCGCGAAAGCTACGAATCGCAGACCCTGCCGCGCATGACCAACACGGTGATGCTGGGCGGCGACCGCGACCCGAAGGAAATCGTCGCCTCGATCAAGCGCGGCCTCTGGGCGGTGGATTTCGGCGGCGGTCAGGTCGACATCACCAGCGGCAATTTCGTGTTCCAGTGCACCGAGGCCTACCTCGTCGAGAACGGCAAGGTCGTCGCCCCGGTCAAGAACGCCACGCTGATCGGCCACGGGCCGACCGCGCTGTCGGACGTCACCATGATCGGCAACGATTTCGCGATGGATGACGGCGTCGGCGTCTGCGGCAAGGCCGGGCAATCGATCCCCGTCGGCGTCGGCCAGCCGACGCTGAAAGTCGGCTCACTGACGGTCGGCGGCGCGGGCTGACATGAACATCATCTCCCTCGTCGCTGCGATGTTCCGCCCGGGCGGCGGTGACGCCCGGCCCAGGGTTCAAACCGTTTCGCCGCGGACGGCGCACGAACAGGCCGGGTCCGGCAGTGTGCTGATCATCGATGTCCGCACACCTGACGAATGGGCCCAGACCGGCATTGCCCCCGGCGCCGCGCGTATCACGCTTCAGGACCAGGACTTCCTGGACAAGCTGGCAAGGGCCGCCGGCGGCAACAAGGACGCCGCCCTCGCCTTCATCTGCCGCTCCGGCATGCGGTCCGGCACAGCTGCCGGCAAGGCCCGCGCGGCCGACTATACCAACGTCTACAATGTGACCGGCGGCATGAGCATGGCCGGCGGCTGGATCGACGCGGGCCTGCCGGTCGATCCTGTCCGCTAGCCGCCCAACTCAATCCGCCTGCTGCGCAGCAGCTTCAGCCGCCAACGCGGATTTGCTTGCCAGGCGGCCGGCTTTGCCGTGGCCGAGGTATTTCAGCAGGAAGCTGCCCGCGCCGAGCAACACACCGAGGATGATCGCGACCACGCCGAGGCTCCAGAACACGTCTGAATAGGTTGCGAGCGCCTTGCCTGGATCCAGCACCTGCCCGGCCACGGTGTCGCTGGCCGTGAACTGCGCGATGATGCCCGCCACATACTGCGCGAAGGCCGACGACAGGAACCAGCCGGCCATCATGAAGCTGACGACAGCGGCCGGCGAGAGCTTGGTGATCATCGACAGGCCGACCGGCGAAAGGCAGAGTTCGCCGGTTGTGTGCAGCAGGTAGGCGAGCACGAGGAAAGCGAGCGGCACGCGGTAGCTTTCATCCGCAAACTGAACACCCCAGACCAGCACCCAGAACCCGAGGCCGACCTGCACGAGCGCCAGCGCAAACTTCAACGCCGTGTTGGGGTCCGCCTTGCGCGCGCCGAGCCAAGCCCAGAGCGCGGCGAAGACCGGCGCGAACAGCAGGATGAAACCGGAGTTGAAACTTTGCGTCTGCGCGGCGGTCACGGTCATGAAGCCATCATTCGGCAGCTGCGTGTTGCGCTCGGCGAACTGGTTCAGCGACGAGCCGCCCTGCTCGAACAGCGACCAGAACACGACCGACATGAAGATCAGGAAGAGCGCGAGGATAAGTTCCTGGATTTCGCGCAGATTGCACTTCGTCACCATGTAGAAAATCAGGTAGCCGCCGAACAGGACGAGACCGCTCATCAGCGTGAGGAATGTGAATTGCGGGGTCTGCAACAGGAACCAGATAGCCGCGACGCCCGGGATGGCGAGCAGGTAAAGCAGCCATTCGAAGGAGACCGGGCCGAATTTCTTCGCCAGCAATTCCGGATTGGGCGGCGCGCCGACGTGTTCCGGCAGCTGGCGCTCGCCGGCGGTCCAAAATGCCAGGCGCTGGCGCGTGAAGACCAGCCAACCAAAGGCCATGCCCACCGCAGCAAGGCCGAAGCCCGCCCACCAGCCGACCGTCTGGCCGAGATAGCCGCACAGGATCGCCGCCCAGAAGGCGCCGAGGTTGATGCCGTAATAGTACAGCGTGAACCCGGCATCGCGGCGCGGGTCATTATCCGTGTAGAGCTGACCGACGATCGACGAGATGTTGGCCTTCAGATAGCCGACGCCCATCACGATCAGGGCGAGCGCAAGGAACAGGATGTTCGTGTACAGAGGATTGCGCACCGGCTCCGACAGCGTTTCCATGACATTCGGCACAACCGCCGGCATGGGGCTGCCCGCCTCGAGGCCGGTGAAGGCGATGCCGCCATCCGGGGTCACATTTGCCGAACACGCGCCCTCGGCCGCTTCGGCGCCGAACAGGCAGCGCTGCGTCCCGATCTCGACGAACACCTGGCGGCTTCCGCCGCGCCCTTCAACGGCGAGATTATACTCGGCGCCGTTGACCGTCATGGTTTGCGTCGCCTGCGGGCCGTGCAGCCCCATCGTGAGGTGGCCTGCGACCAGCAGCAGCGCGCCGAAGGCGATGGCCTTGCGGTTGCCGAGGTACTTGTCCGCCAGGAAGCCGCCGAGCAGCGGCAACAGGTAAACCAGCGCCGTATAGGAGCCGTACTGGCCCTGCGCCGTGCGGTCATCGAACAGGAAGTGCTGGGTCAGGTAGAAGATCAGCAGCGCGCGCATGCCGTAATAGGAAAAGCGTTCCCACATCTCGGCAAAGAACAGGATGTGCAGGCCCTTGGGGTGCTGGCGCATCTGGTTGAACACCGGAATGCACGTGGCCAAGGTGATGATGATGCCCAGAATGATAACCAGCATGAACGGCTCCCCAGCGCGCTAAGTGACACGGCCCGCCGGTGGCGTCCGGATTGTGTCAGAGGTTTGACCATGCCCCGGCGGAGGGCTCAAGGCGGTTTATGCCGTTGGGCGAAATGCGCCTGACGCGCGAAAACAGTCCACACGTCCATTCGGGATTTCTGGACGGTTTCTGGACGGGGAAAACGCCAATCTGCAAAATTAACGTTTCGGCGACGCGAATCCTGAGAGAATAGTTCACATAGCAAGAGAATCAATTGAAAGGGGAACTTATGGCCCTTGAAACTGAGATCGATTATTTCAATCAGAATGCAGAGCGCTTCCGCGCCGAGCACCGCTTCGACTGGGTCGTCATCTCAGGCCGGAATGTACTCGGCTTTTTCAAGAGATTCGAAATCGCCGCGATTCATGCAATGAACGAATTGGGTGATGCTCCATTTCTAGTGCGCCAGATCGATGCCCCTCCCGCTGTGATCCCCCAACTAATCGTTGGTGACTGATGAAATGGCAGTTCAGCGAAGACGGTCCTGATCTCGAGTCGAGAGCAAATCAGCTAACTGCCCACGGACCGATTGTTCAAGTTATCGTAACAGGCCCCGGCGCCAGAATTCAGACGCGAGCTTTGATCGATACCGGTGCGAGCTTTTGTGCCATCAACCCAAAGCAAGCGACCAAGCTCAACCTGAAAATCGTTGACCGAAAGCGGATCTCCGGCGTTGCCCCGACTGGCGCTGGCAATTTTGCGAATGGTGAAGCCGATGTCGCATTCGGGATGGTGGGGTTAAACAATCCGCCTCATGAATTGCCCACACAGTTAATCGTTGCGGACTTTCTACAAGATGACCCGACGCTCACCCTGCTGCTTGGCCGCACTTTTTTGCAGCATTTTGACTTCTTTTACGAAGGCTCCTGCGGTCGCTTTTCACTCACACGGTCAAGTGGCTCGCTGCACGGCTTAGACGACTAGGGTCCGGACTCATTACAGCCACCAGATGACGGCTGCTGCAAGCGCGATCGCCGCCATGAAGTTGGTGATGTTTCGGTCAAATCGTGTTGCGATGCGTCGCCAGTCCTTCAGCCTACAGAACATGCGCTCGATGAC
>JBGSOU010000160.1:0-5237 GCA_041739025.1 Hyphomonas sp. | reverse complement strand
CTGGTAGCGCTCGCCCTGCGGGCTGCGGTCCACGAAGCCCAGCATCCAGCGCTGCACGTTGGCGAGGCTGGCATAGCCGCCCTGGCTGAAGGCGCGCAGCAGGTTCAGCGTCGCCGCCGATTGCGAATAGGCCTGCACCAGCCGCTCGGGATCCGGAATCCGGCTCTCGGGCGTGAATTCCATGCCGTTGATATTGTCGCCCCGGTAGGAGGGCAGCGTCACGCCGTCGATGGTCTCGATCGGCTCGGACCGCGGCTTGCCGAACTGGCCGGCGATCCGCCCCACCTTCACCACCGGCTTGGCCGCCGCGAAGGTCAGCACGACCGCCATCTGCAGAATCACGCGGAACGTGTCGCGGATATTGTCCGGGTGGAATTCCTTGAAGCTCTCGGCGCAGTCCCCGCCCTGCAACAGGAAGGCGTTTCCGGCCGCAACCTCGGCCAGACGGGTCTTCAGCCGGCGCGCTTCGCCCGCAAAAACCAGTGGCGGATAGCTCCGGAGACGGTTTTCGACAGCCGTCAGCGCGCCCGCATCAGGATAGTCCTGCGGGATGTGCTGCGCGGGGAGTTTGCGCCAGTCAGAGGGGTGCCAGGTCATTTCAGGGGTGCTCCAGTTCTGCGGGGCATAAATCACATGGCAGCCCCATGCTCAAGTTTCACCATAATTTCACAGCACAAGGCTGGTTGATTCGGGGCTTGAGCGGCTAAAAGGCCGTGGGGTTTCAAGGGTTCAACACGGGGACTGATGCGCCATGCCGCATGTCTATATCAGCCATTCGGGCGCCGATCCGGATGCGCTGCTGCAATTGCATGAAGCCTTGCGGGCGGCCGGAATCGCCGATCGCTATGTCAGCGGGGACGCCGACCGGATGGCCCTGGACGCCGACATCAGCTCCGCCTTTGCCGTCATCCTGCTCGTCTCGGCCGCGGCCGTGCGCTCGCGCGCGGTGCGTCAGGATGTCGAAACCGCCAAGGCGGTCGGCGTGCCGATCATCCCCTACCAGATCGACAAGGCGCGCCTGAACGGCTTCTTCAAGCAGGAAGTCCAGCCCCTGCTGCGCCTCTCTTCGGCGCTGCCGGACGGCCTCGACCTGCTGGTGGCCGAAACGCAGGCCGCCTATCGCCGCAAATGCCCGGTCATCGCAGTGATGAACCTGAAGGGCGGCGTCGGCAAAACCACCGTGACCGCCCAGCTCTCCGGCGCCTGGCAGGAAACCAATGGCCGCCGCGTGCTGCTGATCGATCTCGATCCGCAGTACAACCTCACCCAGACCTTCTATTCGATGGAAGAGGCCGACGCCTCCTCCGGCCACGACCGCTCGGTCATCTCGCTGTTCGAGCGCTCCCGCCTCCATGCCAAGGATGCCGCCTCCCCGGCGGAGAACTGGCTGAACCTCACCATCGCCCCCTTCACGCCCGCCGCGCGCGACAGCATCGTGCACCAGATCCTCGGCGAGGACGGCCCGCCCGGCCGGCTGGATCTCGTCTCCGGCCAGTTCGAGATCTCGAAATACGCCTTCGCGAACGACCGCGACGCGCTCGCCGCGATCAAGCAGCATTTCCTGCGCACCATCGATCACTATCGCAGCGAATATGATCTCATCCTGTTCGATACCAACCCCAACGCCACCTTCCTCACGCGCTGCGCGCTGGAAGCGGCCGACCGCGTCATCGCGCCGATGCATGCGGACATCTATTCGCTGCGCGGGGTGCGGCTTTTGAACCTTGTCATCCGCGACCAGGTCGAGGAGTCCAAGCGCCCGGCCTTGTCGGTATTGTTCAACGCGGTGAACCGCAACGAACAATCGACTTTCGAGGGCGACGCGCGCAACGGCGTCTATGACCACATCGCCGGGTTTCCGCTGTCGAAATCGCTGCTGACCGCCGCCCTGCCACGCTCGGCCCACTTTGCGGTCAAAGCCCCCGCCGAAGGCCAGCCCCCCTGGCGCCAGCTCCTCGCCCATGCCGGCCGCGGCGGCGGCCTGAAAGCGATCCGCGACAGCCTGAAGCAGGTGGCGCTGGAACTGAAAGTATTGAGCGAGGGCGGAAGCTCAGGGCACTGACAAACCGCGTCAGGCTTCCCGCACCCCCGGAAGCCGCTATCCTGCGCTTACATATCCAGATAGGACTTGGGCATCTTGTGCACGTCGGTATCCCCGGTCGGGACACCCGCTGCCGTCAGCATGGCATGGATCTGGCCGCGGTGATGGGTCTGGTGATTGAAGAACTGGATCACGAAAGCCGGATTGAGCGCGCGCCCCGCATCAGGTTCCGCGCCGTCGGCCCATTCAAGGATACGCCGGTCCAACGCTGACCGCGCGGCGCAGAAGCCCGCCCAGTCATCGATCAGGTCCAGCGAGTCCTCGATCCCGCCACCGGGCGGCGGTGTTCCGGAAAAATGCGCGAGCCAGGCCTGATCGGCCCAGAACAGATGCGAGAACGTTCGCTGGATCGAGCCAAAGAAGACACCTCGATCTGCCTTCCGCTCTGCCTCCGTCAACGTGCTCGCCGCGGCGGTCATGTTCGCGTTTTGCCAGAGATTGTATCTAGCCATCATCGGGAGATAAGTTTTGCCGGGCATCTGCTCACACCACCGCCGGCACCCATTTCGTCCGCATCGTGACGAGCTCCTCGGCCGCCGACGGGTGCACCGCGCAGGTCCGGTCGAAATCGTCCTTCGTCGCGCCCATCTTCACCGCGATGGCCGCCATCTGGATCATCTCGGCGGCGTCCTCGCCGACAATATGCACGCCCAGCACGCGGCTGTCCGACGCCCGCACGACGAGTTTCATGAACGTGCGCGTCTGGTCGCCGTTCAGCATGTTCTTCATCGGACGGAACGTTGACTTGTAGATGTCGATGGCGCCGTGGGCTTTGCGCGCTTCGGCTTCCGAAATGCCGACGGTGCCGACCTCCGGCTGCGAGAACACGGCCGTTGCGATGTCTGCGCGGTCGAAATACCAGGGCTTGCCGCCAAACTCGGTGTCGGCAAAGGCATGGCCCTCGCGGATCGCCACCGGCGTCAGGTTGACCCGGTCGGTCACATCACCAACTGCCCAGATGTTCGGCGCGCTGGTGCGCGACCAGTCGTCCACGATCACCTCGCCCCGCGCGCCGAGCGTCACACCCGCCTTGTCGCAACCAAGCCCCTCGGTATTCGCCTCGCGGCCCACCGCCATCAAGACCGTGTCGGTCTTCACCTCATGGCCATTTTTCAACTTCACGCACAGTCCGTCTTCGGACTTTTCTATCCGCTCAAAGACGGTGTTCGTGATCACGCGCACCCCGGCCTCCTTCAGGCCTTCATGCACGGCGAGGCGCACATCCTCGTCAAAGCCGCGCAGCACCGTTTCGCCCCGGTAGACCAGTGTCACGTCGGTGCCGAGCCCGGCAAACACATGCGCAAACTCCACCGCGATATAGCCGCCGCCGGCAATCACCATCCGCTTTGGCAGGACCTCCAGCTCGAACACGGCGTTGGAACTCATCGTATGCTCCACGCCGGGCAGTTCCCCGGGCGTCGGCCGCCAGGGCCGCCCGCCGGTCGCAATCAGGATCTTGCCTGCCGTCACCGTCTTGCCGCTCGAGTTGAGGCGCAGCGTGTGTGCGTCCACGAACTCGGCGCGGTCGTTGAACACCTCCGCGCCGGCGGATTTCAGGTTGCGGTCATAGATGGCCGACAGCCGGTCCACTTCGGCCTGCATCCCGGCGGCAAACCTGGCATGATCGTAGGATACATCGCCCACGGACCATCCGTATCCAGCCGATTGCTTGATCTGCTTGCCATACTTGCTGGCATACACCATGAATTTCTTCGGCACGCAGCCGCGAATGACGCAGGTGCCGCCCATCCGGTATTCTTCCGCCACGCCCACCTTCGCGCCCGCCTGCGCCGCGATCCGCGCCGCCCGCACGCCGCCCGAGCCGCCCCCGATCACGAACAGGTCAAAGTCAAATTTGCGGTCTGTCATCGGAGGTCCTGATTCAAGTTGGAGGGTTGGCGGGAGGCCCGCGTTAATGCGCTATATAGGGTGGCAAGCGTCACCGTTCAGTGGCCCCCTTGCCCGCAAGGATGTGATCACGCAATTTTGCAATCCGCGCGATCCGCGTCGCGGTGGTCTTGGCCGAGGAAAGCACGATCACATAACTGCGCTGCCGCCCCGGCGTAAGGTTGCGGAAGGCTTCGGCCAGTGCCGGATCCGCGTCCAGTGCGTCGACCAGTTCGTCCGGAAGCTCGATCTCGCCCTTCGGCCTCGCCGCGCGGATGCCGGCCGCGGCATATCCCATCGCTTCTGCCAGATACGCGCGGATCACCGGTTCCATCTCGGCCGGCTGGCGATTGCCGGTAAACCGGATGACGTCCGCCTGCGCCGTGTTCGGCCCGGATTTCTCAAGGATGCCTTCGCCGTCGCGCAACAGGGCGGCATGAAAGAAGCTCAGCCGGAAATCGGCGCGGAAGGCGCCGAGCAAGGCGATGTTTCGGCCCGCGTGCATGTAACAGGGCTGGCCCCATTTTACGGTTTCGGTGAGGCTGAGGTCCCGGCAGATGCGGCGCAGCGTCGCGAGCCCCTCCACCCATTTCCGTGTCGAACAGTCCGGCGTCTCGAACCGGTCGCACCGGCCGCAGCCTTTGGCAAAATAGTCCTCGATGTCCGTAATCATTTGGCTGAACGCGTCCTTCCAGATAGCGCGAGACTTCCGGCGCGCCGCGATCAGTACTCGATCATCCGGGCGCCGGTTTCGGTCCCGAAGATCACCGTGCGCGCGATCCCGATAAACAATCCGTGTTCGACAACACCCGGCACACTGGACAGAAACGCCGCCGCTTTCGGCGGGTCGGGGATCAACCCGCAATGGCAATCCAGGATGTGGTTGCCACCATCGGTGACCAGCAGGTCGAGACTTTGCGCCGCCTTGCGCAGCTCCACACGCGGGCGCTCGACACCTGCGGCCACCAGCGCATCATGCACCTTCTTTGCGGTAATCGTGTAGCCGAACGGCGTCACTTCGACCGGGAGCGGGAACGCGCCGATCGCCTGCACCTCCTTCGACGGGTCGGCAATCACAACCATGTGATCGGACGCGTTGGCGATGATTTTCTCGCGCAGCAGCGCCGCGCCGCCGCCCTTGATCAGATGGCCGTCGCGCCCGGCTTCGTCAGCGCCGTCGACCGTGAGGTGAATCTGATCGACTTGCTCGAACGGGATGAGCGGTATGCCGAGGCTTGCCGCCAAGCGG
>JBGSOU010000046.1:0-4277 GCA_041739025.1 Hyphomonas sp. | reverse complement strand
CAGCGGCCGCGCCGGTCCGCCTGCACCGCGCCGCCTGACATGCCGGTTTGAAGGCCCGGCCGTTCCGGTCTAGCCTTGCGCGCTCCGGCAGCAGCAAGGACCGTGTGCGATGTCCCGCTTCGAACATCTGATCCAGACCGTCGAGACCTACCAGGTCCTGGTCGAGGAAAATTACAGCCGCATCCGGCGTCTGGCCGAGGAAGTGCGCGGGGGGCTGTGCGACTATATCGGCGCGCCGGACGGCGTGTGCGTGCATCTGGTGCCGCCCGCCGGGGCGTTCGAGCCGCGCCCGTATGGCGACCTTGCCTTTTCGATTCCCCCGCGTGGTTTCCGCCCGCTTGGGCCGGTGGCGTTCGGGCTGGCGTTCCGGGTTTCGAAGGAGGCAGACTGGCTGCGCCTCAAGTTCGAGTGCCGCAAGACCGGCGAGGATTTCGTGGTCGGTATCGAGGACGGGGCGCAATATACGTTCCGCCTGCCGATCGAGGAGGCGGATTCTGCGCCGTTCTACGCCCATATCTACCAGTACATTCTCAGCTGGTTTCAGGAGAATATCGACAGCTACCGGGAGGGTGCCTATGGCGCCCGGACGATCGGGTTCGATCTCATGGACGAACCCAGCTTGCCGGAGGTTGTCGCCGAGTCTTGAGTGCGGACTGAAGACTTTGTGTAAAGCAGCCTAAGTCTTTTTTATGAATTCGTCCGGGACGCGAGAAAAATATTTTTGCGGCTGGCGCAAAAAAATCGTCTTGACACGGATTATTCGCCGGCGGCCTGGAGCTCGGTTCCGTGAAGGCGCAGCCAGGCGCGCTGACGTTGCCAGTCCGGGCAGCATCTGGCGACATGGGCCCAGAATTTTGCAGAATGGTTCATTTCCCGCATGTGGGCGCATTCATGGGCCGCAACATAGTTAAGCACCTCCGGTGGCGCCATGATCAGGCGCCAGGAGAAGGCCAGCTGGCCGTCGGCCGTGCACGAGCCCCAGCGGGAACGGGTATCCTTGACCGAAATGCCCTTGGGGGCGACCTTCAGGATCTCGCCATATTTGGTTACGGCGCGGGTCAGGTCGGTCTTCGCCTGCTTTTTCAGGAAGCGCACCACCCGCGACGGGGTCGTCTCCGGATCGCCGGGAACCGAGAGAATGCGGGGTTCGCCAGGGTAAAGCTTGGCGATCCGGCCCTCGCCTTCGAGGGAGATCTCGCAGTCTTCGCCCCGATACTGGATGATTTCCCCAGGCTCGAATCGCGTTATCTCGGGCAGGTGTTGCAGCCGCGAGGAAATCCAGTCGACCCGTTCGGCCGCAAACGCCGCAGCGGCCTCGATCTGGCGCGAAGACGGTGCTACAGCAACGGCCTCTCGGCGGCGTTCGTCGAGTCGAATGATGAGGCGGCGCGCCTTGGCGTTTACCTCAAGCCGCACCTTGACCCGGTGTCCGCCGGCGGCGCGCAAGGTCATGGTGTGGCCATCATTCAAACGCATGTATAAAACACCTGTAGGGTCGTACGCGACCAACACAATCTGAGGGACCAAATATGAAATATCTGCTCACGGGCGTTGTCGCGCTCACTTTGCTTACGGGATGTGGGCAGAAAGACAAGGCAGGCGGAAGCGGGTCTCCCGCGTCAGTTGTATTCAGCGCAAGCGATCTGCCGGAAGTCTCGCTCCGAAAAGGAGACCCAGCTTCGGCTGGCGCAGCCCTGTCCGCGCTCTCGCTGGCTGAGTCCGGCGCCGGGCGCCTGACCTTCGGCGGCAGCAAGCTTGACGGTGACAAGGCCGTCTTCAGCGATGTGGTCCTCGCCCTTCCGGCAGACACGTCGGGCCCCACGGTTTCCGGCCCTTCGGATGAAGAGATCGCCGACATGTGGACCTATATGGACAGCGACGGCGACGGCGTGGCCGATGACGGATCGGGCGACACGATCGAGACGCTGAAGTCCCAGATGCAGACCACCATTGAGCCGGTTGTGCCGCCGGTCTTCAAGGCGGCGAAGCTCGAATTCGACGGCCTCGGCGTCTTCGACGGTCAGACCAACTTCTCGCTGATGAAGCTGTCGGACATCACGATCACCCCGGCGGAAGGCTCCGAAGAGCAGAGCACCGGCAAGATCGCCACGATCGAACTCGTGAACCCGTCGCCGGAAACCGCCGCCTGGGTTGCGAGCCTGCTCGGCAAGGGCGAGCCCGCCCCGTTCCCGGAAGGCGCGGCGCTGTCGTTTGACCGCTGGCTGGTCAACGGCGTGAACTTCAACGTTGCCGATGCCAGCGGTACCGGCACCTTCACCGTCGACTCGATGCACATCTCGGATCTCAAGACCGAGAAGGCCGGCCTGATGGGCCTGTCGAACCTCAAGTTCGACTTCACCGAAGCCGAAGGCAGCGACGTCAAGGTTTCGCTCGAAGGCTTTGGCATCAAGGGCATCGATTACGGTCTGTTCTCGAAAGCCATCGAAAGCGGCGCCGGCGCGAACGGCGATCCCGGTGCACTGGCTTCGGCCATCCAGGCCGACCCGGCCAACCCCGGTTATGACGTGCTGAGCCTCAAGGCGTTCAAGGCCGACATCGTCGGCGCCAGTGTCGACATGCCGTCGCTGTCTTCTTCGGTCAGCCGCGACAAGCAGGGCCGCGCCACGAAAGTGGTCACCGACCCGTTCAGCCTGACCATCGGTTCGCGCGACAACCCGGATGGCGAACAGTTCGCCAGCGCCCTGTCGACGCTCGGCTATGAGACGCTGACCTTCTCGGGTCAGGGCGAGTCCCTGTATGATCCGGATGCGGACATCGTGACCCTCGTCAAGGGCAAGAACTTCTGGAAACTCGATGAAGGCTTCAAGCTCGACCTGTCGGCCAAGTATGCCGGCACGAAAGCCATCGCCGCCGCCCAGGTGGCCTCGCTCGACGAGACCGCCGATCCGGAAGCCATGCTGACCGCCATCATGGACAGCCTGGTCATCCACAATGTCGAAATCGGCCTTGACGATGACGGCATGCTGGACCGCGCGCTCAACGCCTATGCGGCCCAGTCGGGTGAAGATCCTGCCGCCGTGCGCTCGCAGCTTTCGGGCATGTTCGCCATGGCGCCGATGTTCGCCGCCGGTACCGGCATCGACACCGCCGTCGTCACCGAACTCGCCACGGCGCTCTCGAGCTTCGTGACCGAGCCGAAGACGCTGACGATCACGCTGGCCCCGAAGGAGCCTGTGAAGGCCCAGGCCTTCGTCGACGCGGCGTCGGATCCGGCCAAAAAGCTGACCAAGGAAACGCTCGGCTTCTCGGCGGGCAACAAGTAAGGCAGGGCACCTGCCGGCATCAGGGGGCGCGGAAGCATCGGCTTCCGCGCCCCTTTTCATTGGCGGCGTGTGCAGGCATAGGCTTTCGGCCATGAAACTTGCCTTTTTCGGAGATGTCGTTGGAAAGCCGGGCCGCAGTGCAGTGCAATCGCACCTGCCCGGCCTGAAGGCGCGCCTGCGGCTGGATTTCGTGGTCGTCAACGGCGAGAACGCGGCGGGCGGGTTTGGCCTGACCAGTCAGATCGCGGAGGAATTCTTCGCTGCCGGTGCCGACTGCCTGACGCTCGGCGACCATGCCTGGGACCAGCGCGAGGCCTTGACCTATATCGAGCGCGAGCCGCGCCTCCTGCGGCCGCTGAACTATCCCGTGCAGGCCCGCGCACCGGGGAAGGGGGCGGAGCTGTTCACGTTGCCGGATGGGCGCCGCGTCGGTGTGGTCCAGCTGCAGGGCAACGTCTTCATGCGCCAGTCGCTGGCCTGTCCCTTCGCGGCGGCGGATGCCGCGCTCGACCAGATGCCGCTGGGCGCGGTGGCCGATGCGATCATCGTGGACATCCACTGCGAGGCAACCTCCGAGAAGATGGCGATGGGCCACCATTGCGACGGGCGCGCAAGCCTTGTGGTTGGCAGCCACACGCATGTGCCGACCGCTGACACCATGATCCTGACCGGCGGTACCGCCTACCAGACCGATGCCGGCATGTGCGGCGACTATGACTCGGTCATCGGCATGCAGAAGGAAGGCTCGCTCTACCGCTTCCAGTCGCAGCTGCCCGGTGAGCGTTACCAGCCCGCCCTCGGTGAAGGCACCCTCTGCGGCACCTATGTCGAAACCGATGACCGCACGGGACTGGCCTTGCGCATCGAGCCGATCCGGATGGGCGGGCGCCTGAGCCCGCAAGTGCCGGCCTAAAGGGTCCGGCGCTTGTCCTGCCACGCGGCTTCGAGGGCCGGACGGTGGGCAGGGGCCGCTAGGGCGATCACGGCCCCGGG
>JBGSOU010000582.1:0-9764 GCA_041739025.1 Hyphomonas sp. | reverse complement strand
GTCTGCACTGTCCTCAATTGTCACAGCCCACTGGTTGCTTGCGCCGGTGGCGGGCACGGTGGGCGAGAACAGGAAGGTCAGGGTCTGCGCCCGGCCAAGGTTGTCAAAGTATTCGACCGGCAGCGAGTAGCTGTCGCCGGTTCCGCCAGCACGTGTCGCATCGGCGGGGATGTTGATGCCGAGGTCGATCCGGGAGGTCGGGGTCGCGGTGAACTGGGAGGTCGCGACGTTGACCGCTTCCAGGTTCACGCCGCTGTTGCGGCTGACGTTCCCGATATTGCCCTGACCATCGGCCGGCCAGCCAAGAAGGAAGAGGCCGCTCTGGGTTCTGAGGTTACCGTTCTGGTCCGCATAGAATGATCCGGTCGGCGTGAGCATCAGGCGGCGCTCGGAGGACAGCTCGGTGACGCCCGAATTGTCCGTCACCGGAATCAAGCCCCGGCCCGAGACCGCGATATCTGTCGCACTGCCCGTCGAAATGAGAGATCCGGTTGCCGCAATATCCTTGTAGGACGCGACTTCGACACCGCCGGCTGCGTAGGCAGCGGACCGCGTTTGCAAAACCATGCTCGAGAAGTCGACGAGGCTACGTTTGTAACCATTCGTTCCGGAGTTGGCGATGTTGTCGGAAATCGTGGCAAGGCGTGTGCCGTTGACACTCAAGCCCATAACCCCGGCGTTGAGGGACGATGAAATGCTCATATCTGGGTGCTCCTGCGTCAGATAATGGCGCAATCTGGAGCGAACTCGTAAACAAGCGGATAACCAGCGTTCATACTGATTCACTTTATTGCGCCAGCCCGCAGCAAGACTTCGCGGGCCGCGCCTCAGTTCGTCAGGATCGTTATCGAGATACGGCGGTTTTGTGCAGCGGACGGATCATCCTTGATGAGAGGATCGGTGTCGGCCTTGCCGGTGACTTCCCGGATCCGGCGTGGGTCAACGCCGCTGCGGAGCAGCAACCGCCGCGCTGTATTGGCGCGATCCGCCGACAGGTTCCAGTTGTCATAGATCGCATCATTCCGGTACCGCCGGTTGTCGGTATGGCCTACAATCTTGAAATTGTTCTCGAAAGTGCCGAAGGATTCGGCGACCATGCCGAGCAACTCGATCAGCAGGTCCGAAGGTTCGCTGCGGCCGACCGGGAACAGGGGCGTGCTCTCGGAATCGACGAGCTCAAGCACGATGCCTTCGGGAGACATCTTGATCATCAGGTGTTCGGAAAGCTGCTGGCTCTGCTCATCCAGAGTGGCCTTCAGTGACTGGAGGTTTTTCGCAATGGCCACCGTGTCGCTCTCGGCCGTTCCAGCAGAGGCTGCCTGTTCGAGTTTGCTTTCCGCCATCGACGCATTCGTGGCCGGCGATTCAAGGCTGCGCTCGTGTGACGAGCCGGTTCCGGATCTGGCCAGGGTTTCTTCTGTAAAGATGGAGTCGCCGTTCAAGCCGTCCGATCCGCCCCCGGAAATGCGGCTGATCGGAATGGAGGGGTTGAAATAGTCGGCAAGACCCTTGCGCTGATCTTCGGTGGTCGCGTTGAGAAGCCACATCAGAAGAAAGAACGCCATCATGGCGGTCACGAAGTCGGCGTACGCGACCTTCCAGGCCCCGCCATGGTGCCCATCGGCCTTGTAGACCTTCTTCCGTCTGATGATGATCGGCTGCACGGCAGCTGATGGCTCGGTATTCATCGGGCACCTGACTTGTTCAGGCCTCCAGATATCAGGTCCGGCTCAATTAACCGCGCATATCGCCGCGCCAGATCGCTCGGCTTCGATAACGATTCCTCAATCAATTCGCCTCCATTAACGAGTTAGTTAACGTAAATCCGCCAAAGGTTCACAATGTCGACCGTGCTGCGCAAGAAGATCGAGGCCCGTGCGGGGATCCCGACGGCCGTGCTGCATCTCGATGAGTTCTGGCAAACCTTGCAGAAGCGCGTTGCCGGATGGGCTGCCGACACTCTGGGGATTCAAGAAGAGGCCGTGCTGGAAACGCGCGTCGTGATGCCCGGGACGGCAGCGAGCGCGCAGCTGGACGGGCTCTCGAGCTATGTCTACGATTCGAGCTATTCGCCGGGCCTGTGCGCCATCGCTGTCGATGACTTCACCGCGACGCTGAACGCGAGCCAGCGGTTGCAGCAGCCCCTCGGCGAGATGGGCGGTGTTTCAGTCCTGTTCCGGAAGCTCTTGCTCGAGACGCCCGCCTCCGGCCTCTGGAATTCCATCATAGCGGATCTTTTTGATCATGTGTCGCTCGGCGCTCAGGCTCCGGTTGCAGACTATGTCTCAGCCGCGGGCGGTTTTGCCCAGACCCAGCGTTACCTCATGGTCGGCTTCAGCGCGCCGCACAGTGAGGACACCGCCCGTATCTGGGTCGTCTTTCATCTCGACTACATCTTGCGCAATGTCAGCGCGTTCGAGCACCGGGCGGCCGGCGCGGGCAATGCGTCTTCAGGGCAGGGGAGCGAGACGCTCCGCGCGAGCGTCAAGTCTTCCATGATCACGGTCGACGGGGTGCTTCACCGCCTGTCGCTGACGATTGGTCAATGCTCGCGCTTCGAGGTCGGCCAACTGATAGAGCTGCCGGAGGTAGACACCACGCGGGTTTCGCTGAGAGCGGAAACCGTGAACGGACATGCCGACATCGGACTGTGCGAAATGGGTGTCTGGAAAAACCAGCGTGCCCTGAAACTGACTACTCCAATTCACGAGCCTTTTACTCGGGAACTGGCGAATCTTTAACGGCGACATCCGGGCAGTGGGCCTGGAGGACGGAGACGGTAAGTGAACGCAGCGATTGGACTGGCAATCACGTTGGTGATGGTCTTTGGCGGCTACCTGATGGCGGGCGGCAAGATGGATATCATCCTGCACTCGTTGCCCTACGAGATGATGATGATCGGGGGCGCCGCAACCGGTGCCTTCGTGGCCTCGAACGATTTCAGCACGATCAAGCACACGATGGGCGACATCGTGACGGCGTTCGCGGGTCCGAAATGGAAGAAGAAGGACTATGCCGATCTTCTCTGCCTGATGCATGAATTGCTGAACGTCCTGAAGCAGAACCCGGTCGACATCGAATCGCATATCGAGGCGCCTCAGGACTCGTCCATCTTCACGAAGTACCCGCGCATCCTGAAGGACCATGACGCCATCGAGATGATCTGCGACACGATCCGCTCAATGATCATGAACTTCGACAACGTTCATCAGGTCGAGATCCTGCTGGAAAAGCACCTGGAAAGTCTCGCCGAAGACAAGCTGCACGGCTCGCACGCGCTGCAAAGCATGGCGGATGCGCTGCCAGCGCTCGGCATCGTGGCCGCTGTGCTCGGCGTGATCAAGACGATGGCGTCGATCGACAAGCCGCCGGAAGTTCTGGGCGGCATGATCGGCGGTGCCCTTGTGGGTACGTTCCTCGGCGTGTTTCTCGCCTATGGCGTGGTCGGTCCGTTCGCCTCGCGCGTGAAGCACACCCGGATGGAAGAGCACATCTTCTATTCGATGATCGGCGAAGTGCTCGTGTCGAACCTGCACAAGAACCCCGTCAACATCTGCGTTGAAGTCGCCCGCCGGCATGCACCGTCGCGCGTGCGTCCGACGTTCGATGAAATCGAGCAAGCCATCCGGGAGCTCAAGCAGGCGGCATGAAGCGCTTCGTCTGGATCCTGCTCAGCGGATTGCTTCTGGTTCAGCCAGGGCAGGCGCTCAAGGATACTCCGGCAGGCCCGGAGCCAGACGTGCGCCGTTCGGATTTCTCCAGCGAACTTGATGCGTTCGTTCGCCAGGCGGTCGACGAGGGGCTTCTCGATCCGGCTGGCACCGCAAAGCCGGCCAGCGAACCGAAGTCGATTGTTGCGAAAGCCGCAGAGCCGGAAAAGCCGGCCATCGCGGCCGAGCCCGCCCTGCCGGCTCTCCCGGACGCTCCGGTCGAATGCACGCCCGTCTATCCGCTCGATTTCTCCGAGTTCGGACAATTGAAAAGCTACAGCGACATTTACGCTTACCGCGAGGACATCGTGGCGGAGGGGGAGGGGCAGAAAAGTCATGCCGGGGCGACCCTGGCCAAGGCTTACCTCGCGCTGGATCTTGCGTCCGAAGCGGCAATGACCGTCAAGACCGGCCGTGATCAGCAAGCGGTTGCGCTGCAGAATCTCGCCCTTCTTCTTGAGCGGCGTTCGCCAGCGCCAGCAGCGTATTTCAGCGGGCTTGCCGCCTGCCACCCGCAGGCCAACCTCTGGCATGCCCTCGCGCTGATCGCGCAGCAGGACGAAGGCGGCGCGGCGTTGCTCGAAGAGCATCTCGACAGTTTCAGCGAGCTTCCCCTCCAGTTGCGTGACCGGGCCGCGGTGATCGCCATTCCCGCCCTCGACGCCATGAGCCATGGTGATCTCGCAAAACTTCTGATGGGCACCTTTACCGACGAGGAAATCGTCAATTCGTCCCAGCTCCGTTTCAGTCAGGCGGTGATCCGGCTCGGCGAAGGTGATGCGGATGCGGAGCAGATTGTCTCGGATTTTCTCGTCCAGGCGCACTTTCAGGAAGCTGCGCTCGCCGCGCTGATCCGGAACAATCGCCCCTTCAACGACGTGGTCCGGGAGATCCTGCTGGATGACATGGTCACACGCATTGAACAGGCCCAGCAGGACGCGGATGTGCGGGCCGACCTCCGCTTCGTGCTCGACGAACTCGGCGCGAACTCGATGTATCTTCCGATGATGCGGATGGCGGAGCTTCCCAGCCTGCAGTCGGCTGCAGCGCGCGATGAGCTGACAAAGCACCTCGTGGCGAGCCTGAAGCGCGATCTCGAAAGTGATGAGTCGCTGCGCAACCTTGCCGCCGTCGAGGCGCTGATCAAGGATCCTGGCCTTCTGGATGCTGCTCCGGAACGCGGCGAACTCTTCGAAACCGCCACGGTGGTTGCCGCGCGTCTCGGTTTTGGTGGGCTTGGTGACGCGCTCTCAGCCAAGGCCAAGGGCGGCGAGGGCAGTGCCGAGCAGCGCGCCGTGCTGGCCTACCGGCAGAAGCACTATCCGGAACTCTTTGAGCTTGCCGAGCAGTATCCCGCCAACCAGCGGATCAACCGGACTGCGGCCCTGGCCGCGATCGATACGCGCGACCGCGCCAAGCTGGCCTTGTTCGAGAGCCGCCTGAGCCTCGAGCCCGATACGATCCTTGCGCTGATTGAACAGGATGCATGGACCGGCCATTGGCTGGTCTCGAATCGCATCATTCAAGCCGCGCTGGAACTCGACGGCGAAGAACAGCAACGGCGCGTTGACCGGGTCATGAGCCTGAAACACCTTCCGGCCCAGCCGATTCCGGGTGTGCGCCTTGCCATGTCCGCGATCCCGGAAAAGCTGGATCGTTCGCGCGAGTCGCTTGCCCAGCTTTCGAAGGAGGCGCCCTGATGTCCAGTACGATCAACACGTCTCTCGGCCGGCAACAAGGCCTGATGAAGGAAATGCAGGTTGTCGCCAACAACCTCGCGAATTCCAGTACCACCGGGTACAAGTCCGACCGCGCGTTGTTCACCGAGTATCTGGTCTCGCCCGGTCCGTCCGAGGATTCGATTTCGATGGGCGTCCTTGGTGGCCACGCATTCAAGCTGGAACAGGGCGAGATGAAGTTCACGGGCGGACAGTTTGACGTTGCGGTGCAGGGCGAGGGGTTCTTCGTGCTTCAGACGCCGCAGGGGCCTCGCCTGACCCGTGCGGGGCATTTCCAGCTTTCGTCCGAAAGCACGCTGATCGACGGATTCGGCAACGCCCTGCTCGGGGCAGGGGGCAACCCGATCACGATCCCGCAGGAAGCGTCACAGGTAACCATCGGCGGCGACGGCTCCATTTCCGCCAACGGACAATTGATCGACCGCGTCGGCGTGGTGAAAGCGCAGGGCGAACTTGAGCGCGATACCAACACCTTCTTCGCGGCGCCGGGCGGCTATGCCCCGTTTGAAGAGGCCACCGTGGTTCAGGGCGCCCTGGAGCAGTCGAACGTGTCACCCGTTTTAGAAGTGGCGCGGATGATCGAGGTTCAGCGCGCCTACGAAGCGGGCCAGGCCATGATGGAACGCGATGACGACCGGATCAGCAAGCTAATCACATCACTGCGCGAAAGATGACGCGTGTCACTGACATGAGGAACAGCCAATGAAATCTCTCCAGATTGCCGCATCAGGGATGGCCGCTCAGCAGACGCGGGTGGACGTGATCTCGAACAACATCGCCAACATGAGCACGACGGCCTACCGGCCCCGCGTGGCGGAATTCTCGGACCTCATGTACCAGCAATACCAGACGCCGGGCACAATCACCTCGCAAGTGGGAACGGTCGTCCCCGCCGGCATCCAGATCGGCACGGGCGTGCGCCCATCGACCGTCTCGATGCAGATCACGCAAGGGGCGCTGCGCCAGACCGACGGGGAGCTCGATGTCGCGATTGACGGCGCGGGGTTCCTGGAGCTGACCCTGCCGTCGGGCGAGGCAGCCTATACGCGGGACGGCAAGCTCAATCGCAGTCCAGAGGGCGAACTCGTCACGATGGACGGCTATCCGCTGGCGGACGGAATCGTGATTCCGGACGATGCCCAGCGCATCTCGATCAGCCGCGACGGTGAAGTTGTTGCCTACTTCTCCGACAGTATCGAAGGCCAGCCGATCGGCACGATCTCGCTCGTCCGTTTTGTCAACGAGAAGGGCCTTGAAGCCCTCGGCGACAACATGTTCCGTGAGACGGAGGCGGCCGGCTCGGCCAACCGGCTTGTTCCGGGAACGGAAGGGGTTGGATTTCTGCGGCAGGGGTTCATCGAGGATTCCGGGGTGGATGTGGTCAAGGAAATCTCTGACCTGATCGAAGCCCAGCGCGGGTATGAATTGAACTCCAAGGTGATCACGGCTTCCGACGAAATGATGTCGGCGACGACGAGGATGAGGTAGCATCATGGTTTCACTTGCAGCACTGGGAATCGGTACGCTTGCGTTGTTCGCGGACGCATCATCGCTGGTGGCCGCCGAAGTCATTCGCGCCGGAGACGGTGTCACGGTCGCCAACGCCGAATTGCAGGACGGGGATGGCCCGGAAGTCTATGACCTGTTTGCGGGCAGGGAAGTGCGCCGCACCGTCTATGCCGGCCAGGCGATCACGCTGGACAATACCCAGCCCGCACGACTCGTGACGCGAAATCAGGTCGTGACAATAAAATACATCAGAGGCCCACTCGAGATTTCGACGTCGGGCCGCGCCATGGGCGACGCTGCCCTGAGTGAAACCGTGAGTGTGCTCAACCTTCAATCCCGTCAGATGGTTCAGGGCGTCGTTCAGGCTGACGGATGGGTTCTTGCACAATGAAACGTCTCACAACGCTCTCGATTGCCGCTTTCGCCGTCACGGCCTGCGTCAGCTCTCCCCATGAAACGGTGGAACTGGCGCCGGCAAAGTTCGATACCTATCAAGGCCCCTGGGCATCGGAAGACCAGGCGCGGAGCGGACCGGAGAACGCGTCGCTCTGGTCGACGTCTTCCGATTCCCTGCTCAGCATGCGGCGGGCCAAGGATGTGGGCGATCTGCTGACGGTTCTGGTCGAGATGAACGACCAGGCAAGCCTGCAAAGTTCGCTCTCACGAAGCCGCGACTCAAGCGGGGACATGGAAGTGAACTCGTTCCTCGGCTTGCCGGAATGGGCCAATGGCGTCCTCCCCGGCGGGGCATCCCTGTCGCCTGCCTATGACTATAACCGCGCGTCTGATCTCAGCGGCAGCGGGGCCGTGAACCGGGCCGAAAAGGTCACGTTCACGCTTGCGGCGCGCGTGGTGGGTGTGGAGCCGAACGGGAACCTCATCATCCGCGGCTATCAGCAGACGCAGGTCAGCAATGAAGTCCGTTATCTGACGGTTTCCGGTGTGATCCGCGCGCAGGATGTAACGCGCACGAATACGGTGTCCTACGAGAAGATCGCGGATGCGCAGCTGGCTTATGTCAGCAGCGGCGAAGCGACCTCGAACACGGAAATGAAGGCCATCCCGAAACTGCTCGACCGGTACAACCCCTTCTAGGATCCTCTCATGAAGAACATCATCATGGCGATTGTTGCCATTGTCTGCATCGTGGCGGGCGGGGTAGGGGGCAGCTTCCTTCGGTCCATGTCGTCGGGCGCGGCTGATCCGAAAGGCCACGCGGAAAAGCCGGCCAAGGACGATCACGGCGCCAAGAAAGACGATGGTCATGGCGCGAAGAAAGAAGATGATGGCCACGGCAAGCCCAAGGACGATCACGGCAAGAAGGCAGACAAGAAGGATGCGCATGGTTCGGGCGGGCATGGAGAAGCGGGCGGCAGCTCCGAAGTGTATTACTTCAAGTTCACGCGCGAGTTTGTGGTGCCGATCATCCGCAACGGCCGTGTCCACAGCCTGGTGATCCTGAATCTCAACCTCGAAGCCGAAGGCGACATTGCGTCGGACCTCCAGAGCAAGGAGCCCAAGCTGCGCGACAACATCATGACGTCGCTTATCACGCTCAGCAATGACGGAACGACGTTGGAGTCGGTCACAAGCGTCGAGAACTATGAACTGATCCGCAGCACCGTGCTTGCGAACTTGAAGTCGGTGGTGTCGACCGGGATCAACAACGTCCTGATCGTTGATATGGCGAAGCAGGATCTCTGACCCGGCCGAGTGCCGGGTCGGGGACCTCTCTTCGCCGGCCGATCAGGTGATGACGCGCGGTGCAACGCTGCCGGTGTATTCGCCCGCTGAGTTATAGGTGTCGATGCTGTATTCATACAGATCTTCGGTCGATACCGCATTGCCCGACGTCGAGCGGCCATCCCATGAATACACGCTGGCGCCCGACGTGAGGGTTTCGGTCCAGACGGCCTGGCCATCCTCGTTCTTGATCGTCAGCACGCTCCGGGCGGTATCGTCCGGGAGGTCCGCGCTGAACTGCACGGTGTCTCCGGAAAAGGGCAGCCAGGACGATTGCAGCGTCAGGGTTTGCCCCCGCTGTTGCCCCGTCATCGTCTCGGCGAGATCGCCGATCAGCGCGGCGATGGAATCCAGGTTCGTGTTGGTGTTCACCTGTTGCTCCAGCGACGAGAAGGTCGCGAGCTGTTCGACGAACTGGGTCGAGTCCAGCGGCGCGAGCGGGTCCTGGTTGCGCACCTGGGCGGTCAGCAACTTGATGAAGCTGTTGAACTCCGCGCCAATTGCAGGCTGGCTCGTTGAAGAGGTGGCAATCGTCGACGTGCTGGTATTGGCGACATTCGAAACAGTGGTCATGGACGAAGCTCCTAGAGTTTCATGTCGAGACGGCCGCCCGGCATCGTGCGGGGCGAGGTCTGCGATGTGTTTGCGATCAAGGGATCCAGCGTCGCGGCCGCGCCGGCGTCGCTCAGGAGGCCTTGCCGCGCGAAGGGGTTGGGTGCCGGCGCATGCTGGGCGTTCTGGTGTTGCTGCTGGAAGGTCATGTTCTGGCTGCCGAGGCCGTGGCGCTCGAGCGCCTGCGTGAGCTCGTAGTGCATCAGGCGCAACTGGCGAAGCGCGTCAGGCGTCTCGCCTGTCACGGTCACGTGCTGCAAGCCGTTTGAATCAAACTTGAAGTCGATCGAGACGCGGCCAAGCTCAGGCGGATCAAGCTGGATCACGATCCGGTCCGTCTCACCATTGTCTGCGGCGCTTGAAACGATGCCGGCGACGTCAGCCGGGGCGGCGACCAGGATCGCGTTGGCGGGCGCCATGACGGCCGGGACAGGCGCCGAAACGCTGGCGG
>JBGSOU010000199.1:0-1867 GCA_041739025.1 Hyphomonas sp. | reverse complement strand
GGGCGCAAGCGCGGCGGCGGCGGTGGCGCTCAGATGCCAAACCTCGGCCCGCTGGGTTTCTTCGTGATCATTGGCGTCGTGGTCTTGTCCTGGCTGTCGACCGGCGTTGTCGTCGTTGACCCCACCCAGCAAGCAGCCGTGTTCCGTTTCGGCAAATGGCAGACCAATTTTGGCCCCGGCCTTCACTTCCACCTCCCGGCGCCGATTGAAAGCCACACCTTGCTCCCGGTCGAGCGGCGGATCGAAACGCGTCTCGGCGGCACCAAGGAAGAAAGCCTGATGCTGACGCAGGACGAGAACATCGTCGACATCCAGTTCTCGGTGTTCTGGAAAGTCGATACCGC
Organism: Hyphomonas sp.; assembly: GCA_041739025.1. GTDB lineage: Bacteria > Pseudomonadota > Alphaproteobacteria > Caulobacterales > Hyphomonadaceae > Hyphomonas. The sequence continues at coordinate 1,523 of JBGSOU010000199.1, read as the reverse complement.
AAACCCGGAGAACTACCTCCTCAACGTGCGCGATCCCGCGCTGGCTGTTGAAATGGTGGCCGAGTCCGTGATGCGCGAAGTTGTCGGCAAGACCAGCCTCCAGAACATCATCACCACCGAACGTGACATCGTGCAGCAGGAGGTCGCCAAGCAGACCCAGGTCTTGCTGACCCAGTATGGTGCAGGTGTCGAAATCCTCTCGATACAGATCGACAAGTCCGATCCGCCGCAGCAGGTGATCGAGGCGTTCAATGACGTGAACGTCGCCGAACAGGATGCGCAGACGCTGACCAACCAGGCCACCCAGTTTGCCAACCAGGTCGTGCCTCAGGCCCGCGGTACCGCCCAGCGCCTTTTGCAGGAAGCTGAAGCCTACCGCGACCGCGTGATCGCAGACGCCGGCGGTGAAGCCTCCCGCTTCGACCAGATCTATGAGGAATACCGCAAGGCGCCGCGCGTTACGCGCGAGCGCATGTACCTCGAAACGTTGGAACGTGTTCTCGGCAAGACCGACAAGATGATCCTCGACCAGGATTCCGGGGCGGTGCCTTACCTGCCGCTGGAGCGGACCCGCCGTGCTGCGGCCGCCACGAACGGAGGAGACCAGTAATGCGCGCTTTTGGATGGCTCATTCTCATCCTGTCCGTGATCGGACTGGTCATCGCCTCGAACGTTTTCTTTGTGGTGCGCCAGTCGCAGCAGGCGATCGTGCTTGAAGTCGGCCGCCCGGTGCGGCTCATCAACGAGCCGGGCAAGGACGAAGCCGGCCTGCAGATGAAGATCCCGGTCTACCAGCAGGTCGAAATCATCGACAAACGCAATCTCGGCCTCGATATCGAAGGCATTGAAGTGCTTGCGGCCGATCAGCGCCGCCTGCGTGTTGACGCCTTCGTCCGCTGGCGGATCAACGATCCGCTGCGCTATTACCAGCGGTTCCGTACGGAAGACGCGGCCGAATCCCAGCTCAACCGCATCACCACGTCCGCCATCCGCGAAGTCCTTGGTGATGTGCCGGTTCCGGAAATCGTGTCCGGCCAGCGCTCACAGCTGATGGACCGGATCCGCCAGAGCGTGAACGGCGGTCTTGCCTCTGACGGGATCGACATCATCGATGTGCGCATCCGCCAGGCCGATCTGCCTTCGGAAGTCGCTGAAGGCGTTTACAACCGCATGCGGACGGCCCGTCTGCAGGAAGCCCAGCGCATCCGCTCGGAAGGCGAGGAGCGTTCGCGCCTGATCCGCGCCCAGGCGGAACGCGAGAAGACCGTCATCGAGGCCCAGGCGCGTGAGCAGTCTTCGAAGATCCGCGGCGAAGGCGATGCCAAGGCATCGGAAACCTACGCCACCGCCTATGGCAAGGATGCGGAATTCTTCCGCTTCCAGCGTGCCCTGATTGCCTGTGAAACGGCGATCACGGAAGGCACGCAGGTCATCGTCGGACCGGATGCGCTTGGCATTTGCGACCAGTTTCTGGACAGCGCCCGCGCGGCTGGAATTCCGCGCTAGTTTGGTCAGGCGGCGGG
>JBGSOU010000510.1:0-8381 GCA_041739025.1 Hyphomonas sp. | reverse complement strand
GGTCTTCTCGATGTTGCTCATGGGAGCCTCCGGGTGGGGCGCTCCCGGCCCACCCGGGCGCTGCCCGGAAACATCAGACGGTCATGTTCATCCCCGACGCCGCAACGTTCAACTCGCGCGCGAGCGCGTTAGTGCGTTGGCCCATTTCGGTCAGGCGCCATGAAGATCCATAATGACCGACTTTGGTCTCCTTTGGGTCGGCCGCCGCGGAGAGCATGAGTCTGACATTGCGGTCTAACAGCTCAGCGGGAGAGTTTGTTTCGTACGAAACCAAAGCAATATCCGGCCGCCAATCCAGCGAGTCCGAATGTTGGAACATGTATAAAGTTCCGCCAAACGTCCCGCCATACCCATTGATTTGACAGATCGAAGCCACTGGACACAAGCGGCATTAGAAGAACGGAAACCACGCCTGTTGCTGCGCCCCAAAACGCAAAACCGAGTGGCGTGGCTGGATAACCGAGTCTCTTCGACGCAATGACAGTCAGCAGAGCAGGGATAAACGCTGTACCAGCGATAACCAGCCAAACGATCAATAGGATTGGATTTGCTGGAGATGTCAGTACAGGTACTGGTTCGAATAGCTCAAAGAGCGTCACTGCAACCCACACCATCATCGTCGCGATCGAAACGGCGAGTACGTAGGGAACTGCAAATCTCATCGGTTCTTCGCCCATCCTCACTTGGCACCAAACACTTGCCAGTAATGTTCAAACGGCTTCGACTTCAAAGCCACCGAAAGCAATCGTAGCGGATCGAAATCGTAATGACCACTTTCGGCGAAGTCCGGCCTGGTTCCGGTGAGGCCCCCGAATGACAGGACTGAGGCGACCCTGCCGGACGCCCAGCCCGATAATCGGAGCCTACATGGCCCTAAACTGCCGGTTGCGACTATCGTTGCGAATGTCCGGTTTTGCGAGTGACCAAGGTTCACCGACGATTCTTCGGCCTTGCGATCAAGCACCTTGCCCGCGATCCGCGCCAGTGTCATGCCGGAGGCGCGGATATAGTCCGTCTTCGCCCCGCCCACCTCGTCGATCTGGGTCAGCCCGCCGCCGGCATCGTATACAGAGTAACGCGTCACCCCGCCCGCCACCTGCTTCACCCGCCGCAAATAGCCATCATACACCGCCGTCATGCTCACCGGCGCCGGGGCGGCCAGCGCGGTGTCGGTATGCGCGGAGAGCTGGTTGGCAGCGTTATAGCTCATCCCAACCGTGCGGGCGCCGACGGCCCGCTGGCGGATATTGCCGAGCCCGTCATACTGGAACGTGCCATTGCCCCACGGCCCCGTGCTCGCCGTCAGACGCCCGATCCCGTCAAAGGTGAACGTCTACAAATTTAGCTCTTATTGCGGTCCAAAACAGTGCCCAATAAAAGCGTAGCAAACGCACCGCCGATCAGTGACACAATACCAAATATGACTGCAATTTCCGGGTGCCCGCTGATGTAAGCGCGACGTGAATCGAAACTACAATCCAGTGCGCCGCTCTCGACAACTGCCCTGCAAACGCCTTGCCGCACAAACACAAGATAACCAAAAATCATCGTCGTCAGGAATACAGACACCCCAACCAACCGGAATACGCTTCGCATCTTTGTCCTCATTTTTTGGTTCCGTTGTACTGATGGCGACATTGTCCTGCATCAGCATCTTAGGCCCAAAAACCACTCGAAATCGAGAGCACGGCGTTGCTCAACGCGTGGAGAGAATGTCTGATTTCGGCGATTTCCGGACTGGCGCAGGTGGGCCGAGCGAATGACTGGACCGAGTTGACCCTGCCGGATGTCCCACCAACTTCGGAGCAGACCCAGCCGAGGGCGGAGACTAGTTTTCGGTACTCTAACAAGAAGGCTGTGGCCGTGCTAATGCGCTGCTGAGCGAAGCTACAGGCAGGAAAAGTGATGAGCCAGGATCGCAAGAGCGAGTTTGAATCGGTTCAGGTGCCTACCCCCATCAGGCTGGCTCTGCTGTGGGCGGCGCTGATGGGCCTCTACATTTATAATGACTATTTCAGCTTGTATATTCCCGGCACGATTGAAGAGATGTCGGCTGGAATAATCGGCCCGCTCGGTGCGGCGAACGATACCGTGCTGGTAATCGTTGCTCTGGTCCTGGCGATACCCGCGATGATGATCTTCCTGTCTGTGCTTCTTCCAGCGGTGCTGAGCCGTTGGAGCAACATCTTCCTAGGAGTTGTCTACACCGTCATCGAGGGGCTTACCTTTATTGGCTCTCGACCCTTCTACCAGATGGTCGTCGCTTTCGAGATTGTCGTCACACTTCTCGTCGTCTGGACGGCCTGGCGCTGGCCGCGGGCTGCCCGAGGTTAGCGTCCAAACGACTGAGCTCGACGACGCGGGGGGAGAGACTCCACTGTCCGGCAACGGCGAATTTCTTCCGGTCCGCAGCGTCACTCTGGAACGAAATGTTGGGAGCGACACTGGACTGTGGCGACCGTTGGCCTTCCCAGACGAGACTGGCGCTTTTTTTGCGGCAGAGGCCGACAGGCGGGACCGGGTTGTCATGGCCACGCAGCTATGCTTCCTCCATCACAGAAGCGGCAGCCCCAAATCGTTCGCCGTGTGGAAGCTGGACGATAGCGGCATATGATGTCCCACAAACTTCGGGCGTGTATTGCCCTGTTCACGTTCGGATGCGCCCTGGTCACGGCGTGCGGCGCCCAGACGGGTGTCAAGACACCAGCCCCTGCGTCGTCCCCGGCGGCGGCCTCAACGATCCAAGACGAAGCCGAGACGGCAGGCGAGGCACCAGACCTGAGCGCTGTCTCCGCTGGGCGCTGGGATGCCGGCCCAAACGCCGACGACTTCACGATGATATTCGCGGACGAGCACGGGGCAGGAATTAGCATCGTTTGCGACAACGAAGAGAGCTTCTACCTCTCTTCGAACTCCGCGGGCGGCGGCGAGCCGCTTCCTGCTGAGGGCCACGTGATCGTCGGAGCCGCCTCCTATGTCGCACAGCTTGACCGTGCAGGGGGCCGTATGCTGCTTGATATCGAGGACGCACGCCAATTTCTGGGCAGTCTCACCGGCGCTGCGGGCATCAAGATCGATGCGGGACAACTGCAGATCGAGCTCCCGAGTCCGCCGCCACTGATGCTGACCTGGTTCACCGCGCGGTGCAGCGAGTATATTGCCCCCCTTGGTGCAGACACAACGGCTGCGACTCCCGCGGCCGGGTCGGTGGCCGACAGTTCCGCCGCTGCCTTTGCCGCGGCGCGCGCCGGCCGGCCAATCGCCGAACGTGGCTTCCGGGACCGGCTCTCCTTAGGGACCGCGGGGCCGGAAATGGTGGCAATGCCGACGGGTAGCTTCACAATGGGGTCCCCGGATGGGGAAGGTTTTGACGACGAGCGCCCGCAACACCTGGTGGTGCTTGACCGCAGTATCGCGGTCGGGAAATTCGAAGTCACTTGGGACGAGTTCAACCTCTGCCACTGGGATGGTCCTTGCCCTCTCCCGGATGATGACGGATTTGGCGGCGGCCGCCGGCCGGTCACGAATGTCAGCTGGGAGGATGCCAAGACCTACGTCGATTGGCTGTCACGGTCGACCGGGCAGAGCTATCGGCTGTTGTCTGAGGCGGAGTGGGAATACGCCGCACGAGCCGGCTCGACGACCACCTACCCTTGGGGAGCGGCCCCGAGTGTCGGAGAAGCGAACTGCGATGGTTGCGGTAGTCAGTGGGACAGCACGTCAACCGCCCCAGTAGGCTCCTTCGAAGCAAACGCCTTCGGTCTCCACGACATGCCTGGAAATGTGTGGGAATGGGTCGAAGACTGCTTCGCCGATTCCTATTCAGCCGGCCAGCTCACAACCGGAGACGCATTCTCGCCGCCAGACTGCGATATGCGCGTCAATCGCGGTGGGTCATGGTCGACAACGGCCCCGAGGCTTCGTTCGGCCTATCGTCTGGGAGCTGCCCCTTCGGACACGGTTAAGACCCTGGGTTTTCGTATCGCTCGAAGCTAGATGGCACCGGCAGAAACTTGGCGAGTAACGCCGGCACCATTGCGGTCCAGTACGTTTTGATTTCAGTGGCGCGTCCGCTATCGAGAGATTGGGGCGCGAGGCACAGGGCAGTCTAGCACTCCGCGAACCGAGCCCGAAATGATTGGGCGTTCGGCGGCCTAGATCGTCAGTAGCAGGAGCGTTTTGTTTCGGTCAGCGAGTATCGCTTCTGCACCAGCTCAGCGGGACTCCACTGATTTATTTGACCAGAGCAAGATGACGGATTTAACCTCTTTCAGAGCCTTTTCGGTAACCTGGTCGCACGCCTCGCCTGCATGCAGGCCACACCCACCAGACGGAGCAGCCCTCCGCCTCGAACGCCTCCGCGAAGGGCTTCGTGCGAGCCCGGGCCGCGCGATTTCAGGAAAGGAGAATGTCCCGGCGCGCCCGAGCCCGCTGGTGTGCCTGGCAGGGTTACGGGAAAGGCTCCGGAAGGTCGGACCTTGCCTCGAAATCGTTACATTGCGGATGGCGCTCATCGGCGATCTCCGGCCTGGTAGCAGTTAAGCCGCCGAACGGCAGGATTGGATCGAACCTGCCGGTCGCGGCATATCGCGATCAGAGCTACGGTGGCTTTTTCAGCTTTCAGTTCGGCTTGTCTTCGGCGAAACAGTTTTGATCCCGTAGGGTTCGTAACACCAAAAAGAGGAAAAGTGAGCATGTTGGCACGCATGTTTCCCGCGGCCCTGACGAACGAGTATCAGGGATCCTGGCTCGCGATTTGGTTTTTCATTCCGGTCTTGGTCGTGAAAACCGTCATCGGGTTCAATTTCAGCGGTCTGAACCCCTTCGTGGATGTCGCCGGAATCCTGAAAACGGTCGACGGCATCCCGCTTGACACGTTCAGCGATGCGGCGGCTACGGCGGTGGTCAATTCTGCCGGTGCGTGGGGCATGGCCTTGTTTGCGCTGTGCCTATTCATCTGGTTTTTTCTCGGGCGGTATCGGGCCGGCCTGCCGCTCGCCATCGGGGTGCTGCTTCTTGAGCAACTCGGACGCACGGCGGATGGCACCCTGCATGTCCTTGAGAGTCTGATCCGGGGCGGTGCGATGCCTGGCGCTGGCGCGACCATCAATCTCGCGATGACGTTGCTGCTGCTGATGGCCTTTGCGCTTTCGGTCACACACCGACGCCTGAAGTCAGCGCCGGAATGACAGTCGGATTACCATTATCGGCGATTTCCCGCCACTCCTTTTGATCAGAGCGCCTAGTTCGCGCCTGTCCCTGCCCCGGCCGTCCCCACCGCTGACCCCTGCAGCATGATCAACATCTGTTTGGTCGGATAGCCGTCGGCGATCTGGCCCTGGGTTTTCTGGAAGGCGGCGAGGGCGAGTTTGGTGCGGCGGCCGGCGATGCCGTCGACGACGCCGGCATCGAAGCCGCGGTCGTTGAGGGCCTGCTGCATGTCGCGCAGTTCGGAGACGGTCAACGGCGCGAGGTGCGTTGGCCAAGGCGTCAGCGGGCCGGTCTTGCCCAGGATCGCATCGCCCGAGAGGCCGACGGCGAAAGCGTAGGAATCGGCGCGGTTATAGGTCTTGAACACATTGAAGTTCTTGAACAGCAGGTATTTCGGCCCTTCATGCCCGGCTGGAACCCAGAGCTCGGCAAACTCCGCCCCGGCGGTTTCGAACGGCCCGCCGATGATCGGGGTGAGGCCCGCGGCCATCCAGGTTTCCATGCGGCGCTCGTTGCCGTCCGCGAGGCTGTAATCGAACGTGTCCGGCAGGCGCACTTCAAGCCCCCAGGGCTGACCTTTCACGTAGCCGGAGCGGGCGAGATAGTTTGCGGCGGAGGCCAGCGCGTCGGCCTCGCTTTTCCACACGTCCCGCTTGCCGTCACCGTCGAAATCGACCGCGTGGGCGACATAGGTGGAGGGCATGAACTGGGTATGGCCCATCGCGCCCGCCCAGCCGGAGCCGAGCTGGTCGCGCCGCGCGTAGCCGCGCTCGACGATGGTCATCAGCGCGTAGAGCTCATCTTCGGCAAATTTCTGCCGGCGGCCTTCGACCGCCATGTTGGCGAGGGCATTGGCGGCGTCATCATTGCCGGTGAAGCTGCCGAAGCTCGTCTCCATGCCCCAGATGGCAAGGAGGACCTGCCGGTCCACGCCGTACTTCGCCTCGATGGCGGACAGCGTCGGGCTGAGGGCGGTGAGCTTGGCCTGGCCGGAGGAAATCCGGGTCTGGCCCATCGGAACCTTCAGGTAGTCCCAGATCGGCTTGGCGAACTCGGCTTGCGAACTGGGCGCCGTCGCCGCCTGGACCTCGGTTCCGAGCCAGAGCGGGAGGGGGCGAATACCCGATAACAAAGATTTCACCAGCGCCCGGTCATGGCCGGCGCCCATGGCCCGGTTGGAGAAGTCATCCCGCCAGGCGTCCATCTCGGCGTGGCCCGAGGTTTCGTAGCGGATGGGACCCGTTTCGGGCGCAGGGGGTTGTTCTATCGAGGGTTTTGGCGAAGGCGTGGCGGGCGGGCCATTCGCGCATGAGGCCAGAAACCCGCAAACGGCTGCGGTCACCATCCATTTCGAACGTGCCAGACCGGCGATAAACATGGCGGCGACCCCTTTTTCAGGCTGCAGGCTGCAGCCCTCGTCCTTGACTCGGCTATCCGGATTCATTACGCGCTCCGCTTTCCCAATTCCTAACCGCACCAGGCCAGACCCATGAAAGTCCGTTCGTCCCTCAAATCGCTGAAGTCGCGTCACCGCGACTGCAAGATCGTTCGCCGTAAAGGCCGGGTGTACGTCATCAACAAGACTGACCCCCGCTTCAAAGCAAAGCAAGGCTGAGCCTTTGATGAACAGGCAATGAGGCGCCAGAATGGCAGCCCGGTTCGCCCTGTTTGATCTCGGCGGGGTGATCCTCGACTGGTCGCCCGCCCGCCTCTACAGCCGGATGTTCAGCGACGCCGCCGAGTGCGAGCGCTTTCTCGCGACCGTCTGTACGATGGACTGGCACAATCACCACGATGCCGGGGTGAGCTTTGCCGACAACGCAGCGCCCCTGATTGCGCGCTATCCGCAGTACGAAACCCAGATCCGCGCCTGGAGTGGCCGCTGGATGGAGATGTTCGACGGCTGTATCGACGGCGTGGAGCGGCTTGTGGAAAACCTCGCCGGCAGCGGCCGGGAGATGTACGGCCTGTCCAACATGCCCGCCGAGGCCTGGCCGATGGTACGGGAGGCTTTCCCGGTCCTCTCCCGCTTCCGGCAGGTGATTGTTTCGGGCGAGGTGAAGCGGGTGAAGCCCGACGCGCGGATCTTCCACTACACGCTCGCCAAGATGGGCGGCCCCTCCCCGGACGAGGTGCTGTTCATTGACGATGCGCCGAAGAATATCGCGACCGCCGATGCGCTGGGCTTCCGCACCCACCTGTTCCGCGGCGCGGCCGGCCTCGAACGGGCCCTGATCCTCGAAGGCCTGCTCTAGTCACGGCGGCGCGCCATTGCCGGGCGGCGCGCGCCGCGCCATATTGCTGGCCATGCTGAGAGTTCTCCTCATCGCCGCCCTGATCTGGCTCGCGCCGGCCGTCCATGCCGCGCCGACCGAGGACATGTTCGCAAAACTCAAGGCTGCCACCGAAGAGTCCGAAGCCGCAGACGTCGCCGCCGATATCTGGGCCACCTGGCTCGAATCCGGTTCGGCGACCGTTGACCTGCTGATGGAACGCGCCGGCATGGCGCAACAGGCGGGCGATACCGAGACCGCGCGTGACCTGCTTGACCGCGTCATCCTGCTGAAGCCCGACTATCCGGAAGCCTGGCATCGCCGCGCCGGCCTGTTCCTCGAAGCCGAGAACTTCCCGGAAGCCTTCCGCGACCTCAACGAAGCCCTGAAGCTTGAGCCCCGCCATTTCGGCGCCTGGCTCGGCATGGGCGTGATGCTGGAAAACCTCGGCGGCGAAAAGGAAGCGCTCGACAGCTACCGCCAGGCCCTGTCGATCTATCCGCTGATGCCGCAGGCGCGCAGCGCCGCTGACCGGCTGTCCAGACAGGCCGAGGGCCAGGAGCTTTGAAACGCATGATCATCGCAATGGCCGCGACGGTTTCGGCGCTGGGCCTGGGGGCGTGCGTCACCAGCATGGCCTACACGTCGAAAGTGGAGCGCAGCTTCCCCGCCGAAGGCACTCAGATGCCGGTGGACGGGCACGACGTGCACGTCATCCGGCAAGGCACATCCGGTCCGGTGGTCCTGATGATCCACGGCGCCAGCGCCAATGCGCGCGAGTTCACCTGGACACTGGCGCCGCGCCTCGACACGGAGATGCGCATCCTGATGGCGGACCGTCCGGGGCATGGCTATTCGGCGCGCTTCGACGGGGCCGAGCAGCTGGGGTTGCAGGCC
>JBGSOU010000600.1:0-7658 GCA_041739025.1 Hyphomonas sp. | reverse complement strand
CGCTGGCGACGAGGCCCGCTAGCAAGGCCGACGCGCCGGGCACGGGAAACACCTTGATGCCCTGCTCCAGCGCTTCGTGCACCAGTTTCCAGCCCGGATCAGAGACCAGCGGCGTGCCCGCGTCCGAGATCAGCGCGATGCGGGCGCCCTCTTCCAGACGTTTCAGGAGGCCTGGCCTGCGTTCCGCCCCATTGTGGTCATGGTACGGGCTGAGACGGGCCTTAAGGCCGTAAGCGGACAAAAGCTTCGAGGCGACCCGCGTGTCTTCTGCCAGCACTTCCTCAACCCCCGAAAGGATGTCCAGCGCGCGCAGCGTGATGTCGCGCAGGTTACCAATCGGTGTGGAGACAATATAAAGTCCCGGCGCTACAGCCACGGGCGGTTGCCTGGCCCGCGACGGCCCAATAGACTCATGCGAGGCGGGAATCGCGCCGGCGCCAGAAGGATCAGAAGATGACATTGCGTCTACCATTGCTCAGGAACTTCAAAGCGCCAAGCCTTGCGCTGGCCGGCCTGCTTCTGGCAACCGCCTGCGCGTCCGCGCCGACCCGGCCGCCGGTTTCGATCGGCTCCGGCCAACCCCGCGTCGACCCCGTGACCGGCGAAATTCTCACCGACCCCGGCGCGCAAGTGGCCGAGACGGCGACCTCCGGCAGTTTCCGCAGCGATGGCGGCCTGACGCCGAACTTCATGCTGGGCCTTGATGTCAAGCGCGCCGCCGTGCTGCTGCCATTCAGTCACCCGAACGCGCAAGTGCGCGCCGAGGCGGAGAGCATGCTGGCCGGTGTGGAGCTGGCGCTGTTCGAAAATGGCGGCACGGATTTCATGATCATGCCGATGGACACGGCCGGGCGCGCGTCGACGGCCGAAGCGCGGGCCGACGAGGCCCTCAAGGAAGGCGCCGACATCATTCTCGGGCCCCTGTTCGGCAGCAGTGTGGGGCCGGTCAAGGACGCAGCCTTGCGCAAGTCCGTCCCCGTGGTCGCCTTCTCGAATGACCGGACCGTGGCGGGCGGCGGCGCCTATCTCGCCTCGGTGATGCCCGAAGAGGAAGTGGTCCGGATCATGGGTTACGCGGCGACGCGCGGCACGCGGACCTTTGCCTTCCTCGGCCCCGACACCGCCTATGGCCGCCAGGTCGAAGCGGCGATGCGGGCAGAGGCGCTGAAGAATGGCTGGACCGTTCTCGGCGCCGGCTTCTACGATCCCAGCACCAGCGCGAGCTCGGAAGTCGCGCGGGTCGCCGCGCTGATCAAGGCCGAGCGCAGCCAGGTTGGTCTTCTGATCCCGGAACGGGGCACCAAACTCCTGTCGATTGCCCCGCTCCTCATCGTCAACGGGGTTGACCCCGGCCGGACGCGCTTCCTGGGCACCAGCCTGATGGACGACTCGGCGATCTGGCGCGAGCCCGCCCTCGCCGGCGCACTCTATGCGTCTGTCGACCCCGACTATCTCAGCAACTTCAAGGCAACCTATGACCGGATCTATGGCCGCAAGCCGACAGATCTGGCCGCCGCTGCCTATGATGCGACGGCGCTGGCGATCACGCTGGCGGCGGAAAACAACATCAAGCATGGCGGGGTCACCGATCCCGATGGCTTCATGGGGGTCAACGGCCTCTTCCGCTTCCGCCTCGACGGGACGTCCGAACGCGGCCTCGCGGTCAAGGAAATCCGCAATTCGGGGGCCGTCGTCGTCGAGGAAGGCGTTACCAGATTCCCCCCCGGCGGTAGCTGATTCGATTGGACGGGCCTGCCGGTTAGCCCTTGCGGTGAATACCGACACGCCCCAAATCACGGGCCTCAGGGTTCACGATTCCGGTCTGGCGGCGACTTTATGAGCAAGCGCGATTATTATGATGTGCTCGGTGTCGAGCGCGGGGCTGATGAAAAGGCGCTGAAATCAGCGTATCGCAAGCTGGCCATGAAGTTTCACCCGGACCAGAATCCGGGCGACAAGGCCGCCGAGGACAAGTTCAAGGAAGTCGGCGAAGCCTATTCCGTGCTGTCGGACGCCCAGAAGCGCGCGGCCTATGACCGGTTCGGCCACGCGGCTTTCGAGAATGGCGGCGGGGCGGGCGGCGGCTCTCCGTTCGGTCAAGGCGTCAATCCCGAAGACATTTTCCAAGACCTGTTCAGCCAGGTGTTCGGGGGCGGGGGCGGATTTGCCGGCAGCCGCAAGCGTGGCGGCCCGCAGCGCGGCGCCGATTTGCGCTACGATCTCGAGATTACCCTCGCCGAGGCCTATTTCGGCAAGGATGAGGCCATCCATGTGCCCCAGGCCGTGGCCTGCAAGCCGTGCGATGGCACGGGCGCTGCGCCCGGCACCAAACCGGAAACCTGCGAAACCTGCGCCGGACACGGCCGCGTCCGCGCCCAGCAGGGCTTCTTCACCATGGAACGCACCTGCCATATCTGCCAGGGGCGCGGCACCGTCATCCGCAAGCCGTGCAAGACCTGCGGCGGCGCCGGCCAAGTGAAAGAAGAGCGCCAGATCTCGGTCAAGATCCCCGCCGGCGTCGAAAGCGGCATGCGCATCCGCCTCACGGGCGAAGGCGAGGCCGGCACGGCGGGCGGCCCGAAGGGCGACCTTTATATCTTTGTCGAAGTGGTCGAGCACGACATCTTCGAACGCGATGGACCGAACCTGTATTGCCGCGCGCCGGTGCCGATGGCGACGGCGGCGCTCGGCGGGGAAATCGAAATCCCGACCATCGATGGCGGACGCGCCCGCGTCGCGATTCCGGAAGGCGCCCAGACCGGCCGCAAGCTGCGTCTGCGCGGCAAGGGCATGCCCTCGGTGCGCCAGGGCAACCCGCAAGGCGACCTGTATGTCGAGATGTTCGTCGAGACCCCGCAGAACCTGTCGCCCCGGCAAAAGGAATTGCTGCGCCAGTTCTGCGACTGTTCGGGCGCCGACTGCCACCCGGAAAGCGAAGGCTTCCTCGGCCGGATCAAACGCTTCTGGGGCGGCCACGAAGGCGACGAGAAACGCCCGAGCTGAGCCCGGCCCAGCCGCGATCTTTTCGCACCGGGACTGATTTGCATCAAATGGGCGGCGTCGGCGCCGGTTTAGATAAGCGGGCGACCAAATGGAGCCACGCACATGACGCACGCCGCCAAGAAACTGATCACCGAACTTTCAGACGATTACGCCGTTGTCGTGCATGCCTTGGGCCGCATGACAAAGAACATCGGTGACCATGGCGACGACGCCGTGGCGGAATCCGCGCTCGGCTTCGTTCACTCGGCGGCCAAGCTCGCCGAAAGCCTGAAGACGCAATCGGTGACGCTCGCGAAAGCCGCTGGCGAAGAAGTTCGCGAGCATCCGATCACCGCAGCCGCCCTGGCTGCGGCGGCCGTCGGACTGCTCGGTTATGCCGTGACCCGCGACCATAAATAGGCCGGTCCTCCGGCGGTTCGCCAAGCGGACCTTGCCTTCGGACGGACGGAGACGTGTCCCTGCTCCGTTTGCCCAAGACGTTCCCCGGGACGCGCTGCCAGCTTCTGGCACAAGAGAGAGGCGTGAGCATGCTCTATACGATTGCCGTTATCCTGCTGGTGCTGTGGCTGCTCGGCCTCGTCAGTTCCTATACGATGGGCGGGTTCATCCACATCCTTCTGGTCATCGCCATCGTTGTGGTCCTCGTCCGCTTCATCCAGAACCGCCGGGGCTGACAGCTGTTCAGAGCCCGTCACGGCGACCGAAAGGCCGGTCATGCCAAGAGCCCGCGCGATAGGAAAGTGACAGACACGACCGGGCGGCGCCCTCCCCCCGCAAACCTCAGGCCCGATGATTCCTCAGTCAGCCGGCTCGGCTGGGGACGATTCCTGCTTGACCCGCCACTTAAAATTGACCGGGAAACAAAGCTTGGCTAGACTTAGCCAAGCAAATCTGATATCCATTGTTTATGACCACTGTAAACATGCTGGATGCCAAATCGAACCTCTCCCGTCTGGTGGAAGCCCTTGAGAGCGGGGCGGAGCGCGAGATCATCATTGCCCGCAATGGCAAGCCTGCGGCGCGCCTGGTGCCAATCCATGCCTCACCGGTCGGCGTGCGTATCGGCGTCGCCAAGGGTCAGTTCATGACGCCTGAACCGGATCCGGATCTGGACGCCGAAGCGGCGGCCCTTTTTGGTGGCCCTGGTTCGTGAATTTTCTGCTCGATACGCACATCGCGATCTGGGCAGTGGAGGATAACCCACGCCTGTCTCAGGCAGCGCGCAGTCTGATCCTTGATCCCTCAGCGACCCTTTACGTCAGCGTCGTCAGCCTCTGGGAAATCGCCATCAAGCATGCGCTAGGCCGGGGTCCGGAGGCTATGCCTATGCCGGCTGCGGACGCCAAACGCTTCTTCGAGGCGTCAGGGTTTGTCATCCTGCCGGTGCTCAGCACCCACATCCTGGCACTTGAGCCCCTGCCCCGGCATCATGAAGACCCGTTCGACCGGCTTCTGGTCGCGACGGCCTTGACGGAGCCGTATCGGCTTCTGACGCACGACGCGCGGCTCGCCGCTTACGGACCGATCGTGACCGTGGTCTGACCCCGCCTTTGCAAACAGAAGCCCTCAAGTCCGTTCGCGTCACAGCAAGACACTCGCTCGTCCAATCATCCGGCATTCGCACGCAACCCTGAGCAACCCAGGACGCCCCGAAGAAACCTCCAGGCAGGTGAGTTGAAGCGAGCGCCGCCTGTCCCTTCGCAAGGGCTTCGGAAGATCACCGGCCGGCCTATCTATCCATTCATCGATCGATTCGATGATGATAGACGCACGGACACTCCCGGCTCTCCGCCTGAATCTGCATCTGTAATTCAGGGATTCATTGCCGAACTCCTAAGATAAAGCCGTGTACGGCGCTTTCTCGCTTAGCTCTAAAATCATGTTCACCTGATACGACTGTTCTAGGGTGCAAGGGCGGTTAGCAATCAATGTTCAGGCAGATTCTTGGTTCGGAGTGGACCATAGGGGCAGAGCTGGTGACCAGCCAAAAGTTGGTCCGCCGTCTCGCTGCCGATACAGCGGGCCGAATTGCAGCCTGCATCATCGTCGCAGCACTTGTAGCTTACGCGGCATCTGTGCCTTTGGCTCTTGCCTGGTCATCGCTCATCTTCGTGAATGAACTTACGGAGTTTCGAATCGCGAGTCGGATCAAGCGCCCCTCATCCTCAGCACGGCGCTGGCTGGTGGTCTATTTCGCCCATCTTGGCCTCGGGTCGAGTCTCTGGACAGCCATGTGCCTGGTGCTTTGGACTACGGGAGATGTCGTCAGTATGCTGATGGCGGGAGCCGTTCTGCTCGGCATCCTTATTCACGTTTCGTTGTTCTATAATGACAGTCGGCTGCAAACGCTGGTCACGGGTATCCCACCCATCATTGGGGCGGGGACTATGATAGCCTGGTCTGCTTTCAGCGCTGAACTCGAAGGCAACGACAAGATCGTGGCGATCGTGGCGCTCGGGACATTGGTCGGCTATCTGAGCGCGGGCGCCTGCCGGAGCGTCATGGCTCGGGAAGCTCTGAATGCGCTGATGATCGAGACAACGCGCCTTGCCGCAGAAGATCCGCTCACGGGTCTTCAGAATAGGCGCGCCTTTTTAGATTTGGTGACCGAACAGAAGAACAAGGGCATCGCTCTGGTTTTGGCGTTCATTGATCTCGATCGCTTCAAGCCACTCAACGATCAGTTTGGGCATTCGGTCGGCGACGAAGTGCTGAAGGAAGTGGCGCTCCGGCTCATCAAGCAACCTGGCCTGGTTGCAGCGGCGCGCTTTGGCGGTGACGAGTTTGCGGTGTTGTTGGCTCCCCCCGATCACTCGGAGGTCGCCGAGCGCGGTTTCCTGACACTTCATGAGCGCCTAACCGCGCCCGTGCACTCAGAGGCCGGACAAGTGTCAGTCGGCGCTTCGATAGGGTGGGTCGGTCAGGGCACCGAGACCATGTGTGTGTCGGACATTTTTCATGCGGCAGATGTTGCAATGCGCCGCGCCAAAGTCGAACGCTTGGGCGTGGTCGAATTCGACTCGGTAGCGGATTCTGCGGCGCTCGCTTCTTCGGCGCTCGAAATTGCGTTGCGTGAGGCATTGTCGGCTGGCCGGATTCGCGCAGCGCTCCAGCCGATTATTTCGACCCGTGATGGCCGGATCGTCTCCATGGAGCTTCTGGCGCGCTGGCCGGACAGTGGGTTTTCTCGAGATCCGGCACCAAATGATTTCATACCAATCGCGGAGCGCCTGGGTTTACTGAACGACATGCTTTGGTCGACATTGAACGAGGCCTTGCCAGTGGTCGCCGGCACGAATTGGTCGTTGGCGATCAATGTCTCTCCCTCCCAGCTGACCTCCCGACTTTTTCTGGCAAGGCTTAGTGCCATTATCGCCCGGCACCGCGTCCCGCCGCAGCGCATCGAACTTGAAATCACTGAACAAGTCGCATTCCGAAACGTGATGGAGAACTGCGCGATCCTTGATGAAGCGCGCAGTCTCGGATTTCGGATTGTGCTGGATGATTTTGGTGCCGGCTATTCTTCGCTCGCGATCCTGGATCGATTGCCGCTCGATAAAATCAAGCTGGACCGGGCCTTTGTCGGTGAACTTAGAGACCGCGCAGTTACTCAGAAGATCATGCGGGCGACGGTCTTGCTCGCGCACGAACTTGGAATCGTCTGTTCGGTCGAGGGAATCGAGTGTGCTGAAACGGCTGAGCTTGTTGCGTCTTTCGGCTGTGACCAGATGCAGGGATATTGGATTGGTCTGCCAGAGCTCGTTGCGCAGCGCGCCGGCCGGCTCGACCGCGCAAGCTGAATAGGAAGGCCCGCGCGAGAGCTAAGATAGGATCAAGCGACGCAACGACACCAAACATTCTGGGTATTGTCGAAGAACTGGCATCTGGCGCGGAAGTCCATTCATGGCATTTCGTCTTATCCGTGTGTCCTTCATTGCGCCCTCACCCCGCCCGTAAAGCAATACCGTCTCCAGCCGGTTCGCTTGCTGGGACGTTCCCTGAACACATTAGAAAACTGACCATGTCGGACCCGCGCCCCATGACCGGCGTCCTCAGACTTCCAGTGCCAGCGCGCTCTGCTTCGCTGTGACGGAAGTCATCCTCATAGCAGCGGACATCGGTCACCGACATCTCTTGCTCGATCAACGCCAGCGTCCAGAATGCAGACAATCACTCGATCATTCCTCGCGCAAGGCGAACGGCGTCTCTACGTTTGATCTCAAAAAATCACAGGCATCCCATCGCGATACCCATCCAGCCGTCGAATCCTTGAGAGGCTTGCCTTGCACGCAAAGCGGCGGCTTGTAGCTCGCGCTGTCAGGCGCGAGAACGTTTTGACGACGCGGCCCCTCTTAGATAACGCTAGGTAATGACAACGTTGCAATCAATCAGGTTCTGACCCGCCATGGCCAAGCGCTCCCACACGACGCACACGCTCACCCTCGACTGGGCGCAGAATTTCCTCCGGCAGGAGGCATCCCGGATCGATGCCGATCCACTGACCAACTCGGTCTTCTCCCTCGCACAGACCCTGTTCCGGAAGCTGGAGGCGGACGAGATCAGCGTCGCGACCCTGGCCGGGCTGTCCGACGACGTGCACCTGACCTTGCTGGACGAGCGGGCCGAGGCGTTCCGCCGCCAGCATGCGGGCGCCG
>JBGSOU010000580.1:0-5017 GCA_041739025.1 Hyphomonas sp. | reverse complement strand
GGCGACCCGGCTGCGGCGCGGGCGTCACCGGCCGATAGGAGGTATCCGGCGCCGGGCTGACATGGTGATCACCCGCGAGACGCCGGCGCACGGCGGGTTCATCGCGCACCTCGGCGTCCACGATGTAGGTCTTCAGGATGGCGGACTTGCGCCGTGCGTCATGCGCCCGCTTCCAGACCGACCAGTGCAGGAGATCGTCAACGCCCACGCCAAGCCGGCTCGCAATCGCCGCCGGCAGGGCGTCGGGCGTGTGGTCAAGTGGCAGTTTGAGTTCGGAAATCCGCAGCATTTCCGCCCCTTAGCACTTCAGGCCGGGGCGTGCACCTCCCGGCAGAAGCCGTCCTGGCCGTCCATCGCGCCACATGCCCTCGCGAAAGGTCTTGCGCGTCCGTGTCACGCGGTTCCACAGTTCGCCAAGCGACCGCGAGGCAGACCCGACATGAAAACCGATCAAAAAGCGCTCATTCTTCAACAGTCAGGACAAGTCCTGAACATCGTGATGAACCGGCCGGATCGCCTGAACGCGCTCAACCCCCAGCTCGTGTCGGAATTGCGGGACGTCTTTCAGGCGCTTTACTTTGACCGGTCCGTCCGCGTCGTCGTGCTGGAGGGGGCGGGACGCGCCTTCTGCGCCGGACTGGATTTGAAAGACAGCGCAGCGAATCGCGAAAAGCGCACCATCGAGCAGGGGCTGGATGGCCAACGCTCGATTGCCGAGATCTATGTGGCCATGCGCCGCTGTCCCCAGCCGATCATCAGCCTTGTGCAGGGCGCCGCAAGTGGCGGCGGTTTTGCGCTCGCGCTTGCCTCCGATATTCGTATCCTGTCGGAGGATGCCCGGATGAACGCGGCCTTCATCCGGATCGGCCTTTCGTCTTGCGATATGGGCGTGTCCTATTTTCTTCCCCGGATGGTAGGGATGTCGCTTGCAAGCGAATACATGTTGACGGGGCGGTTCATCTCCGCCGCGCGCGCGATGGAGATCGGCCTCGCAAACCGTGTGGTCCCGGCAACGCACATGCGCGCGGAAGCTGACAGCTTTGTCGAGGACATGCTGCAGGCCACCCCTCTGGGTTTGCGGTTGACGAAGGATGGATTGAACCAGGCGGTCGATGTGGGGGGCCTCGAGGCTGCGATGGCCATTGAAGATCGAAACCAGATCCTGACCGCCAACGATCCGAACTTTGCCGAGGGCGTGGCGGCGTTTTTTGAAAAGCGCAAGCCGAACTACGTGTGATCCGGCCAGGGCAATTCATTGCGGGCCTGTCTTTGCGGCATGGCTTGACCCGGGACAGCAAGGCTTTGACACTTGGGCGAATAACAACACGGGAGGCATCGCGTGAACCTCGATTTTTCTGACGAACAGAAGCAGTTGCGCGATCAGGTGCGCCGCTTCCTCGCCGAACGGTGTTCGCCGGCTGCGGTGCGCGCGATCCTTGAAGGCGGCGAGCGCTACGACAAGAAGCTGTACGCAGGCCTCGCCGAACTGGGTGTTCTGGGGGCGGCCATTCCCGAGGTGTATGGCGGCGTTGGCCTCGGTCATCTCGAGCTTTGCGTTGTCGCCGAGGAGCTGGGCCGCGTTCTGGCGCCTGTGCCGGTTTCCTCGTCGATCTATCTCGCCGCGGAGTCCCTTCTGCTTTCGGGATCTCAAGCTCAGAAGACGGAATGGTTGCCCAAGCTCGCTTCAGGCACGGCCATTGGCACATTTGCGCTGGCCGAGGGACAGGGCCGCGCGAGGCCGGACAAGATCGGCTGCCGCGTCTCGGGCGGCAAACTCTCCGGCACGAAACTCCCCGTTGCAGATGGATGCGATGCCGATTTCGCCATCGTTCTGGCGCGGGACGAGCAGGACAAGGTGTCGCTCTATCTCGTCCGTCTGACGGGTGAAGGTGTCAGCCGGCAAGCGTTGGAGTCGATTGATCCAACGCGCGGGCAGGCCCGCATCGTCTTTGACAGGGCCCCGGCCGAAGTGGTGGGACAACCGGGTGACGGCTGGAACATTGCGACGCAGGTCTTGGATCGTGCGGCGGTGTTGATGGCCTTCGAACAATTGGGCGGTGCGGACCGGTCGTTGGAGATGGCGAGGGATTATGCACTTGAGCGCATGGCTTTCGGCCGTCCGATCGGGTCGTTCCAGGCCATCAAGCACATTCTCGCCGACATGTACGTGTCCGCGACGTTGGCGCGGTCAAACTGCTATTACGGCGCCTGGGCGCTCGGATCAGGCGCGGCTGAACTTCCGGTGGCCGCAGCAACCGCGCGGGTGTCGGCAACGACGGCGTTCCAGCATTGTTCAAAGAACAACATTCAGGTGCATGGCGGCATGGGCTTCACCTGGGCCTTCGACTGCCACCTGTTCTATCGGCGCTCAAACGGGCTCGCCCTGGCACTCGGGTCGTTGTCGACCTGGGAGAGCCAGCTGATTGAGCGCATGTGCGCTGGCAATGTTGAAACGGCAGCATAGGCAAAGGGTAAGACATGGATTTCGAGGACACTCCCGAAGAAGCAGCTTTCCGCCTGACCGTGCGCGCGTGGATTGACGCAAATGCGCCGCGTCATCTTGAGGAAGAATTGCGGCGCGCGAACTTTGGCTCCAGCGGCGTTGCGAGTGAAGATCCGATTGCCGCCGGAAAAGCCTGGCAGAAAAAGAAGTCTGAAGCCGGGTGGGCGTGCCTGCATTGGCCGAAGGAGTATGGCGGCGGGGCCAGAACGCCGATCGAACGGGTCATCTGGGGCCAGGAAGAGGGCCCTTACGGCGCCTTGTCCGGTCCCTTCGTGATCGGGCACGGCATGTGTGGTCCAACCGTCATGACCTGGGCCACCGAAGAACAGAAACGCACGTTACTCCCACCGCTGGCCAGCGGTGAGCACATCTGGTGCCAGCTGTTTTCGGAGCCTGCCGGAGGATCGGATCTGGCCGGGCTGCGCACGCGGGCCGTCAAGGCGGATGACGGGTCGGGTGACTGGATCATCAATGGCCAGAAAATCTGGACCAGCGGCGCACAGCATTCCGACTGGGGGCTGCTGATCACGCGAACCGACCCGGATGTGCCCAAGCACAAGGGTCTTACGATGTTCTTTCTGTCGATGAAGACGCCCGGTGTCGACGTGCGTCCGATCAAACAGGCGAACGGCGCATCCGGCTTCAACGAGGTCTACTTCACGGACGTGCGCATTCCGGATGCCCAGCGGCTCGGCGCGGTCGGTCAGGGCTGGGAGGTTTCGTTGACCACTCTGATGAACGAGCGCCTCTCCATTGGTTCAGGCATGTCGACCGGGTTTCCGGAACTGTTTCGCTTCTGCCTGGACGCCGAGATCGACGGCCGTCCGGCCGTTGAAGACGCTTCCGTGCGATCGAAGCTCGCTCAGTTTGCGGTCCGTCAAAGCGGCCTCAAATACACCGGCATGCGCGCCATCACCGCCCTGTCGAAAGGCGAAACCCCCGGGCCTGAGAACTCCATCGGAAAGCTCGTGGCGGGCGCCACCATGCAGGACCTAGCCATCTATGCGTTGGACCTGCAGGGGCAGTCCGGCGTTCTGTGCGACGAAACCAGTCCGCAGAATGGACGTTTCCAGGCGATGCTCCTGCGATCGCCGGCCACCCGGATCGAGGGCGGTTCGGATGAAATCTTGCGCAACATCATCGGAGAGCGGGTCCTTGGCCTTCCCGGCGATATTCGCGTCGACAAATCTGTTCCGTTCAAGGACATTCCAACAAGCGGCCAGCGCAAGTCATGAACAGGGCTGAGCCGGCGGACGCCTGATAGGCGTCTGCCGGCCTTCAGGCTTGTGTGCCGGACGTCAAGGCTGCCTCGATCACCACATGGCCTGAAAGCCGGGCGCCGGGCTCAAGGCAGGTCATGGCCTGCGCCGGCTCCAGTCCCGTGAGATTGGCGGCATCATTGACGTGCGAGACGGGCTCAAGGCACAGGATGTTCCGGTCCGCCGGGCAGTAGATGACCAGATTGGAAAGGGCAGGGCAGGCCGTGAGGCCGAGGCTGAGCCCGGTGTCAGGATAGGCGATGCGCGCCTGCCGGTTCCAGCCCGTGAAGCAATGGTCGAGATCGAGTCTGGCGACGTCCTTGGCCGCAAACTCATCCGTTTCCGGATCAAGTTCGCACCAGCCGGCCGGCAGGCCCGGGGCGTTCGGCGCGGTGGCCCAATAGCCATTCGCGCGCAGGGACAGCGTCATCCCGGGGCGGCGCGGAAAAAAGGGATGAAGGCCGATACCGGCGGGCATGGGTCCGGCGCCGGTATTCTCGATCTCGCAGGTCAGGTGCAGCTGATTGCCGCGAATGCTGATTCGCTGGCGCGCCCGATAGGGCCAGGGCCAGCCCTCCCCGTCATGGTTGTGCACCAGTGAGATTTCATCCGGACCGGATGTCTCGCCGGACCAGGCCCGCCGCCAACCCAGACCATGCAAGGCATGCGGCATCGCAAAGCCGGATGCGGGCAGGCTGATCCGGCGCCCGGAAAAGCTGAAGGCCGCGTCCCGGATACGGTTGGAATAGGGCACCAGCGGAAAGCAGCCTGCATGCGAGTCCGCTGGCCAAAGTTCCGCTTGTGCGGTGGCCAGCACCTCATGCTCGCGCCACGTGCAGTCCAGGATCTGCCCGCCGCGCGCCGCGTCGATCTTCACATGCCAGTCTTCGGCATCCAGCGTGAAGCCTCCGTCCGTTGGCATTCAGGCGATCCGCCGGATGCCGGGATGGCGCGCCTGCAAGCTGGTCCACCAATCGGCGGCCCGGCGGGCCTCGATCAGGCAGACGAAACACCCGCCAAAGCCGGCGCCGGTGATCCGCGCGCCATCGGCGCCGAGTTCGCCAGCGTCGCGCACCATTGCATCCATCTCTGGCACGGAGACTTCAAGGTCGTCTCGCAGCGACGCATGGCTTGCATTCATCAGTTCGCCAAAGGCCGGCCGGTCGCCCGACCGGAGGGCGGTGATGGCCTGCAAGGAACGCCGCCCTTCGGTGATCACGTGACGCGCGCGCTTGGCCAGCAGCGGCGGCAGGGC
>JBGSOU010000563.1:0-3464 GCA_041739025.1 Hyphomonas sp. | reverse complement strand
GGCAGTCCGGTGCGCGCGGTCGTGATCGGCACCACTGGCTTCGGGCCGGCGCAGGAAGCCGCCCTCGCAGCGGCAGGGGCGCGGTTCGCCATCGTCCGGTCCGGTAACTTTTCGCTTGGCGTCAACCTGTTGCAGGCGCTCACGCGGCTTGCGGCCTCGCGTCTCGGGACGGACTGGGACATCGAGATCCTGGAATCGCATCACCGGCTGAAGGTCGACGCGCCTTCGGGCACCGCGCTGATGCTGGCCGAAGCGGCTGCAGAGGGACGAGGCGGGGCAGTGACCGACCTCCTGGCGCCGCCCTATCTGGGGCCGGACGCGCCGCGCAAGGACGGCCAGATCGGCATGGCCGTGCGCCGCGCCGGGGGTATTTATGGTGAACACGACGTGCTGTTCGGATCTGCCCGCGAAGTGCTCCGCTTGTCCCACATGGCGCTGGACCGGGCGGTTTTTGCCGAAGGCGCGGTCCACGCGGCGATCTGGGCAGCTCGCCAGCCGCCGGGTCTTTACGGCATGGACGATGTGTTGGGTCTCGGCCACACCGGCTGAGGAAAGCGCGCCTGTTCCGGCGGAATGAAGCTTGACGCGCCGCAGCATCGTGACAACGTGACAGACCTGTTACGTCAGATTTCACTGTCCCGAAGGCACATGATCGGCATCGTCGTCGTTAGCCATGGCAAGCTCGCACATGAACTCGTCGCCGCCGCGGAGCACGTGGTTGGACGGTTGTGGCGAACGCGTGCCGTTGCCATCGATGCCGACGAAGATCTCGATGTGAAGCGCGAGGCCATCCTCGAAGCGGTCCGGGCCTGCGACGCCGGGCGCGGCGTGATCGTGCTGACCGACATGTTCGGGGGCACCCCGTCCAACCTTGTCCTGTCCCTGCGCAGCCGGGCCAAGATGGAAATCGTCTCCGGCGCCAACCTGCCGATGCTGATCAAGCTGGCCCAGACTCGCGACGTGCTGAGCCTGGAGGAAAGCGCCCTGGATGCGGCGGAAGGCGGCCGCAAATACATCACCATCGCCTCAGACATCCTCGCCAAATTGCCGTCCTGCTGATGTCTGAGGCATTTCCGGCCGTACGCCGCGCAACCATCGTCAACCGCAAGGGTCTGCACGCGCGGGCGTCGGCCAAGGTCGCCAAGCTCGCCGGCGAATATGACGCGCAGGTCTTCGTGACCCACGAAAGCGAAACCGCGGACGCGCGTTCGATCATGGACCTGCTGATGCTGGTCGCCCACACGGGCTGCGTCGTCGAGATCAAGGGCCGGGGCGCTCAGGCAGACGAAGCCGTTGAGGCCATCGTCCGCCTGATCGATGAAGGTTTCGGAGAAACCGACGGCTAGGCCTTATGCCGCCTTGCGCTTCGACTTGCGCACTTCAAACTTGTTGAGTGCGTGCAGGTAGGCCTTGGCGCTGGCGACCAGCGTGTCGGGGTCCGATGAGCGGCCCGTCGCCATGATGCCATCGCCGTTGAGACGCACCGAGACGGTCGCCTGCGCGTCCGTGCCGCCGGTGACCGCATGCACCTGGTAGAGTTCCAGCACGGCCTGGTGTGGTACGATCTGGCGGATGGCATTGAACACCGCGTCCACTGGCCCATTGCCGCGCGCGATCGCAAATTTTTCATCGCCATCGACAACGAGATCGATTTCCGCCGTTTGCGGACCATCCGTGCCCGCCACAACCCGCAGGCGCTTGAAGGCGATACGCTCGCCTTCGGCGGCCAGCTGCTCGTCGACGAGCGCGATGATGTCATCGTCGAACACGTGTTTCTTGCGGTCGGCAAGATCCTTGAAGCGCTTGAACGCGTCGTTCAGTGCTTCACCCTCGATGAAATAACCCATCGATTCCAGCTTGTCGCGGAAGGCATTGCGGCCCGACAGCTTGCCCATGACGAGGGAGGTTTTCGCAACGCCCACATCTTCCGGCTTCATGATCTCATAGGTCTCGGCGTTCTTCAGCATGCCGTCCTGGTGGATGCCGCTTTCATGCGCGAAGGCGTTCTTCCCCACGATGGCCTTGTTGTACTGAACCGGGAAACCCGTGATGCGGCTGACCATGGCCGAGGCGCGCGCGAGATAGGTCGTGTCGATGCTCGTCTCGTAAGGCAGCGTGTCACCGCGCACCTTCATTGCCATGACGACTTCTTCAAGCGCCGCATTGCCCGCGCGCTCGCCGAGGCCGTTGATTGCGCATTCCACTTGCCGCGCGCCATTGGCGACGGCTGACAGGGAGTTGGCGACCGCGAGGCCGAGGTCATTGTGGCAATGGGCAGACCAGATCACCTTATCCGAGTTCGGAACATTTTCGATCAGCCGGCGGATCAGTTCGCCATACTCGTGCGGGTGGGAGTAGCCGACCGTGTCAGGCACGTTGATCGTGCGGGCGCCGGATGCAATGGCGATGTCGATGCACTTGCAGAGGAAGTCGAACTCGGTGCGGGTGGCATCTTCGGCGCTCCACTCCACGTCATCCACCAGATTGCGGGCCTGCGTGACGGAACGGCCAATGGCCTCCAGCACGGCGTTGGGGCCCATTTTCAGCTTGTGCTTCATGTGCACTTCGCTGGTGGAGATGAAGGTGTGGATACGCGGGCGAGCAGATTTGCGCACGGCTTCGCCGCAGCGGTCGATATCGGCCGGCGTCGAGCGGGCAAGGCCGCAGATGATGGCGGATTTCGACTGGGCGGCGATGGCGCTGACGGCGGCAAAGTCGCCATCGGAGGCGGCCGGGAAGCCGGCTTCGATGATGTCGACGCCCATCTCTTCCATCAGGCTCGCCATTTCGAGCTTTTCATTGTGCGTCATCGACGCGCCGGGCGATTGCTCGCCGTCACGCAGGGTGGTGTCGAAGATGAATACGTGGGGCTTCTTCGCGGGTTTCGCGTTGGATTTCGAGGTCATGGGACAGCGGCTCAGCGATAAGGTCGGGGGAAAGGGCTCAATTCAGTCCGGGCATCCCCTGGCCGCGCGTCCGCCTCTCAGATCGAGGCGACCGGCTCCGGCCAGGGGCCGGTAAGCAGCAGAAGAAGGGGCAAGACTTTGCGCATGGCGGCACTATTCGCCATGATTTTGGCCGGTGTCAATCGCCGGAGCGGGCGTTTCGGGAATATCTTGCCAGGTCTTGCGGGCCTGACGCACCACGAACCAGGCGATGGCAAGGTAAAGCGCGAGGCCGGCCGCCGCAAACAGGCTGGCCACCACCGGGCTGCCGGAAAAGGCCGATTCCAGCGATTTCCAGCCCACGGCGACCAGCGCGATCTTCGGCAGGATGCCGACGCCCATACCGATCCAGAAATCGCGGAACTTCGCGGCGCTGGCGCCGAACACCATGTTGACGATCAGGAACGGGCCGGCTGGCACGCTGCGCACGACGGCGCTGGCGATCAGGGCGTTCTGGCCGATCAACCGGGAGAGCTTCCGGGCGCGCGGGCCGGCATACCGGCGCACGGCGGCTTCGCC
>JBGSOU010000560.1:0-1503 GCA_041739025.1 Hyphomonas sp. | reverse complement strand
GACAGCTGGCACGCCGCCAGCCCGCAGCTGGGCCAGGGGGCGAACATGGCACTGCTGGATGCCTTCGCGCTCGCCCGCGCGGTCGAAGCCAGAGGGGAAGCGACGGACATCGCTGCACGGTATGTGCGCCAGCGCGCGGCGCATGTGCGCCTCTACCAGCTGATGACCTGGGCCTTCACGCCGGTCTATCAGTCGGATTCCCAGCTTCTGCCCTGGATCAGGGACTGGCTGGCAGCACCGGTCTCAAAGCTCTGGCCCGCGCCGCCCCTGATGGCTGCACTGGTGAGCGGAGCGCTGGGCTCGCCGCTGGCCAGGCTGGGGTTGAAGGCGGGAAGGTGAGGACCCTACCGCTGACACTGCGCGCAGTAAAACGTCGAGCGCCCCGACTGGACGATCCGCTTCACCGCGCTGCCGCAGCGTTTGCAGGCCTCGCCTTCTCGGTCGTACACGTCGAACCGGTGCTGGAAGTAACCAAGGTTCCCGTCCGTGTCGGCAAAGTCCGAGATCGACGATCCGCCGGCCGCAATCGCCTCGGCAATTACCGCATTGATGGCCGGCGCAAGGCGCGCGGCGCGCAGGCCCGGAACGGAGCGCGACAGGCGTTTTGGCGAGATGCCCGCCCGGTAGAGCGCCTCGCAGACATAGATGTTGCCCAGCCCTGCGATGACCGACTGGTCGAGCAGGGCGGCCTTGATGGGCGCCGCCTTGCCGCTCAGCGCGGTGTCCAGATAGGCGGCAGAAAAGCCGTTCGACAATGGCTCCGGGCCCATCGTCCTTAACCTTGGGTATGCCCCGAATGTCGCGGCGGGCCAGAGTTCCATGAAGCCGAACCGGCGCGGGTCATTGTAGGTGACGGTCTCGCCGCCTTCCATGTGGAAGATGACGTGGTCATGTGCGGTGAGGTGTCCGGTCTCGTGATGGAATTCGCCCTGCCTCTGCCCGGAGATCGTGAACCGCCCGGTCATGCCGAGATGCATGACCAGCACTTCGCCTGTGGAGAGGTGCGCCGCGAGGAATTTCGCCTGACGGGCGAGCCGGTCGATCCGCGCATTCGCCACGCGCTCGGCAAACCGCTCGGGCAGGGGAAAGCGCAGGTCCGCCCGCCGCTGTTCAAGCCGCAGGATGCGCCGGCCCTCCATGACGGGGGCAAGTCCGCGGCGAACTGTCTCGACTTCAGGTAATTCAGGCATCTTTATCGCATATACGGTAAGCCACGGGCGGATAAGGTGGGCGCGCATGACAAGTTCTGACAGCTCCGAACGCAAGGTCTCCTTCGGGTTCGAGGAAGTGACGGAGGCCGAGAAGGTCGCCCGGGTCAAAGGCGTGTTCCGGTCTGTCGCCTCACGCTATGACCTGATGAATGACCTGATGAGCGCCGGCGTCCACCGCCTGTGGAAGCATGACGCGATGAACAAGGTGAACCCCCAGCCGGGCGAGCGCCACCTCGACGTGGCGGGCGGCACCGGCGAACTCGCGCGCGCTTTCCTTGAGCTGGCCGACAAG
>JBGSOU010000559.1:0-5611 GCA_041739025.1 Hyphomonas sp. | reverse complement strand
AGCGCAGGCGGCGGTTGAAGCGGCCTCCGGCGCGGACGTCTCGCCGGCCGGGATCCGTCCGCCGGATGGCGCGTCATCGGCGGCCTTTGATTTCGGGGATGTCCGCGAGAAAGCCCGTCTCCTGGCGCAGCAGCCCTTTGCGGACCCGCCGCAGGTCAACAAGGCTGCCGCCGCGCTCGACTATGACCAGTACCGGCGGATCCAGAACACGCAGACCTCGATGATCTGGCCTGCGCCGGATGAGCCGTTCCGCATCCTGCCCGATCCGCGCGGCTATCTGTTCACGCTCGCGATCGCGCTCAACCTGATCGAGGACGGCACCGTCAAGGCGCGCCCCTATTCACCCGCCGATTTTGACTTCGAGGACCTACCGCTGGCGGGCGAGGTCAAGTCGGCGCTCGGCTTTGCGGGCTTCCGGGTCCTCACGGTGTTGAACGAAGCGGGCAAGTTCGATGAGCTCGTCAGCTTCAAGGGCGCCAGCTTTTTCCGGGCGCTGGGAGAAGGCACCGTGTATGGCGCTTCGGCCCGGGGACTGGCGATCGGCACCGCCTCGCCGGACGGCGAGGAGTTTCCACATTTTTCCGAGTTCTGGCTGGTCAAGCCGGACGCGGGTGCAGACGCCATCACCCTCTACGCGCTGATGGACGGGATCAGTGTCACCGGTGCGTTCGAGTTCCGGATTTCCGGCGGGCCGGAAACCCGCACCGACGTAACCGCGACCTTCTTTCCCCGCCGGGCGCTCAGTTCGGTGGGCCTGGCGCCGCTGACGTCGATGTACTTCTTCTCGCCGCACGACCTGAGGAAACAGGCCGACGACTTCCGTCCGGCCGTGCACGATTCCGAAGGCCTGATGATCGACATGGCGAACGGCGAGTGGGTCTGGCGCCCGCTGGTCAATCCGCAGGCCTTGCAGATCTCCGTGCTGGCAACCGAGGCGCCGCGCGGCTTCGGCCTGATCCAGCGCAAGCGGGGCCTCGACGGGTATTCGGATGTCGAAGCGGACTATCACCGCCGCCCGAACGTCTGGATCGAGCCCAGTTCGGATTGGGGCGCGGGCCAGCTGTCGCTCGTCGAAATCCCGACGGCCAATGAATACAACGACAATGTCGTCGTGTTCTGGAGGCCCGCCGAAACCTGGCAGCCGGGGCGCAGCTATGACGTGTCCTACAGCATGCGCTGGAGCCTCAAGCCGCCGGCCGGCATGACGGTTGTTCCGGTGGCCGAGACGCGGTCCGGCAAGACGCCGGACAAGCGCCGCCAGCTCTTCGTCATCGATTTCCAGTCGGCCGACGAGGCCCTGATGGGCGGGGCGGAAGCGAGCATCTCGACCTCGGCGGGCACGATCCACAACCCGATCATCAAACGCAATCCGGAGACCGGGAAAACCCGGCTCACGTTCGAACTCGACGCGGAAAATGCATCCGTCGCCGAATTGAGAGCGCAACTCACCCAGGGGGGAACGCCCGTTTCTGAAACATGGCTTTATCGTTGGAGAGCCGAATGACCGAGTTCCGAGCGCGCCCCCTGGAGTTTCCGCTCTTGATGCCCGATCAGGTTTTTGCGGATCCGGCGGCCAGCCCCGACAGGGACCGGCCGAAATCGCTGATCTGGCGCAAGGTGTTCATCCTGGCCACGACGCTGCTGCTGACCGGCTGGGCGACGCATGAGATGTACCAGGTGCTTTCGGTGTCCGGCTTGACCGTTTTCGAATGGGCCTTGCTGGCGGTCTTTGCCATCAACATCAGCTGGGTCTGCTTTGCGTTCGTCAATGCGCTCGCGGGGCTCTGGTCTGCGCTGGCGTCCGAACGGCAGACCGATGACGGCATCTGTGTGCAGCGGCTGGCGCGGGCGCGGACGGTCATCGCGTTCCCGATCTACAATGAAGAGGTCGAGCAGATTTTCGCGACCGTGCTGTCCACGGCGCAAAGCCTGTCCGGCATGCCCGGCCAGTTCGAGTGCTTCATCCTGAGCGACACGACCGATGCCGAGATCGCGCTGCGCGAAGAGGCCGCGTTCGAGCGGATCCAGACGCTGCGGCCGGCTGATGTCCGGATCCGGTACCGCCGGCGCACGCTCAACCTGCACCGCAAGTCCGGCAATATCCGGGATTTCGTGACGCGCTGGGGCGGGCGGTACGATTACATGATCGTCTATGACGCAGACAGCTTCATGGAGCGCGACGCCATCCTGCGCCTCGTCGATGCGATGCAGGCCTCGCCGAAAGCGGGCCTCATCCAGACGATTCCGCAGCTGGTCGGTGTCGAAACCCTGTTCGGGCGCTGCCAGCAGTTTGCGGCGGCGCTATATGGCCCGGTACTGGGCCACGGCATTGCCTGGTGGGCCCAGAAAGAGGGCAACTTCTGGGGTCACAACGCCATCATCCGGCTGAAGGCGATGGCCGAAGCCGCCGGCCTGCCCGAGATTCCCGGCCGGGCCCCGTTCGGCGGCACGATCATGAGCCATGATTTCGTCGAAGCCGCGCTGCTGCGCCGGGCCGGCTGGAATGTTGAAGTCCGCCCCGATATTTCCGGATCCTACGAGCAGGGGCCGCCGACCATCATCGACCTTGTCATCCGCGACCGGCGCTGGTGCCAGGGCAACCTGCAGCACACGGCCGTGCTTCTGCAGGCGCGCGGCCTCACCTGGACCAACCGGTTCCATCTGATCACCGGCATCTTCGGTTACCTGTCCTCGCCGCTCTGGCTGTTGTTCATCTGTATCGGGATGGTTCTGTCGCTGCAGTACAGTTTCCAGGTTCCCGAATATTTCGGCGACAGCCCGGCGCTGTTTCCGTCCTGGCCTGTGATCGATTCCGAACGCGCGCTGAACCTGTTCATCGCGACGATGGTCATCCTGTTCACGCCCAAACTCTGCGGCCTCATCTATGGTCTCGCCAGCCGCGCCTGGCGCCAGCAGGTGGGCATCGGGCGGACGATCCTCGGAACCGTTACCGAAACGCTGCTCTCGGTTCTGACCGCGCCGATCCTCATGGTCACGCAGACGAGCGCGGTGCTGAGCGTGCTGTCGGGCCGGGATTCCGGCTGGGCGCCGCAACAGCGCGGAGACGACGGCTATTCCTTCGCCGCAACGTTCCGGCACAATGTGCCTGGCACCGTTCTCGGGCTCGTATTGACCATCTCGGCCTTCGTGATCTCTCCGGTTCACGCCGCCTGGCTCGCGCCGGCAACGATCGGCCTGATCTTCAGTGCGCCGGTCTCGTATGTTACGGCCAAGCGGTCGTCCGGCATCCGGGCAAGGCGGGCCGGCCTGCTGGTGACGCCGCATGATACGCAGCCGCCCCCGTCGCGCACCGCGGCGCTTGAGGCGCGCGAACAGTTTGCTGGTCTGCGCCCCAACACGCTCTGGTCACTCTTGCTGGAGCCGCACGAGGTCCAGCGCCGCAGCTTCATGGTGGATCCGTTCTGGCCGCTGGAGGCGCGTGAGGTTCATGTCCCGCTGGCGGTGGCGCTGGCGAAGGCCAACAAGGCCGGCACCGTGCAGGACTTCATCGCCGCACTGGCACCGAAGGAAAAAATGGCGCTGCTGAATTCGTGCAAGGACATGCGGATCACCAGTTTCCGCTTCCTGTCCGTGCGCTTTTCGGAACAGCGCGGATGGCCAACCGGACATGTTCCGGCGCCGCCGCGGCGGGCCAAGTCCATCAGCGCAGTGGAGCGTCCCGGCGACGGATCGTCCGGCGCCCGGGCGGCGAGCCTCGAGACCGTGCGGCGGGGCGGCTAGGAGCCTGCCGGCCGGGACGTCTAGGCTTTCGAGCGGACGGTCAGCCGGTCGGCAAAGTCGTCCGTAGCCTGAACAAGCCGGTCGATGATGCCGGGCTCCATCGAGGAGTGGCCGGCGTCCGGCACGATGTGCAGCTCTGCCTTCGGCCAGGCCTTGGACAGGGCCCAGGCCGTCGAGAGCGGGGTGACCACGTCATAGCGCCCGTGCACGATCACGCCGGGGGTCGATTGCAGCTTCAGCTTTGCTTGTTCGAGCAGCCAGTTGTCGCTGTCGAAGAAGCCTTCATTGACGAAGTAATGGCATTCGATCCGCGCGAAGGCGTCGACGAAGTCGTCTTCGTTGAAGCGCGGCGGCGTCGTGACCGGGCCCTTGATCGACAGGGTCTGGCCTTCCCAGCGCGCCCAGGCGCGGGCCGCGTCGATCCGGGCCACCGGGTCGCTGCCGGTCAGGCGGTTGTAGAAGGCGGTGACAAGGTCGCCGCGTTCGGCGTCCGGGATCGGTGCCACATAACGCTCGAACGCATCCGGGAAGAGGCGGCTGGCGCCTTCCTGGTAGAACCAGCGGATCTCCGATTTCGAGACGAGGAAGATGCCCCGGAGCACGAGGCCGAGCACCTGAGAGGTATGCTTGACCGCATAGGCGAGCGCCAGCGTCGAGCCCCAGGAGCCGCCGAACACGAGCCAGCTGGACACCCCGGCATGCTTGCGCAGGGTCTCGATGTCGTCGACCAGGTCCCAGGTCGTGTTGCCGTCCAGCTCCGAATGGGGGGTCGAGCGGCCACAGCCGCGCTGGTCGAACAGGAAGATGCGATACCGGTCCGGATCGAAGAACCGGCGCATCTCGGGGCTGGAGCCCCCGCCGGGGCCGCCATGCAGGGCAACCACCGGAATGCCTTTCGGATTGCCTGATTCTTCCCAGTAAATCTCATGC
The DNA here is from genome assembly GCA_041739025.1 of Hyphomonas sp. Classification (GTDB taxonomy): domain Bacteria; phylum Pseudomonadota; class Alphaproteobacteria; order Caulobacterales; family Hyphomonadaceae; genus Hyphomonas. The sequence continues at coordinate 940 of JBGSOU010000559.1, read as the reverse complement.
ACGGGAGAGACGCGCAGGCGTCCGGAGGCATAGGGTTCGTGCCTGTGATAGAGAATCCGGCGGCTCTGGCGTCTGTTCATGCACTCTTCACTTATGTTCGGCTAGCTTTTGCCCAATGACTGGACTTCCGTTCTCCACACCCATACTGTTTTTTATGACTGGAGCCATAGCTGCTGGCGGGTGGCATATTGATGCGTAGCGTTCTTCTTGGTGTATCCCTATGCGTTCTTGCGGGATGCGCAACCGTTTCGGTTGTGCCCGGTGAGGCGTCTTTTGAAACCTCCCTGAGCAAAGGCCAATCCGAACTTCGCGAGGCGTCGAACGCCTATTGCGACGAAGTCGTGCAGGCGGGCTGGGTCGAGGAAACGGGCGGTATCGCCAGTCTCGCCGACACGCTGATGCATGGCAAAACCGAAGTGGCGGGCCGGGCAGGCTTCTACGCCACGCGGATCGGCGCCGAAACCAAGGCACCCGCGCTCGTCCTCGGCCGCATCGTGGCCGACAGCCAGGCCGCCCGGATCGGGCTGTCCGGTGTGACGGACGAAGCAGAGACGCTGTTGCGCAATCGCGACAAGGACGCCTCCAACCGCGCTGACGTGATGAGCTATGAGCGCGCGCTCGTGCGGGCCCAGATGGCGCATCGCGGCTTTCAGGAAGCGCTCGACCTTGTCTCGGTGCGGGCGGACATGGATGTCAAACCCATCGCGGCCGAAATCGAACAGTTTGCGGTCATGATCGATGATGCGCGCGCCATCGCTGACCGTCTGGCCGAGCGCTATGTCGCCGGCGGAACCGCCGGGTCCTGAGGTTTCCGCACGCCGCTGAATGCAAGGCTCAGCCATCCGGCCAGCAGGCTGAGGCCGCCAACGGGGGTGACCGCCCCAAGCCCACGCGGCGCGCCGAGCGCCATCGCGTAGAGCGAGCCGGCAAAGATCACCGC
>JBGSOU010000558.1:0-1665 GCA_041739025.1 Hyphomonas sp. | reverse complement strand
GCTCTTGGCGGCGCTTTTCAACGATGCCGGCCGGGCGAGCGTGGTGTTCGAAATGATCAGGCCGGAAAGCCAGGCGCCCTCGGCGCGCACCACGCCGCAGACATCCGCGATGCCGTCCGCGTCAAGGTCCGGCGCCACCTTCAGGAAGGCGGGCTTGCCCTTCCGGTCCGCCGCGCCGCAGCGAGCCAGCAGCGCCGTCAGAGACGCCTTGTCCTGAAGGCCGCGCAAGCCGGGCGTATTGGGGGACGAAATGTTGATCGTGATATAGTCTGCATACGGCGCGACCGCCTCGATGCCGGTGACGTAGTCGGCAATCCGGTCTTCGCTGTCCTTGTTGGCGCCGACATTCGCGCCGACAGGTACGGCATGTGACAGGCGGGACAGGCGGCGCACGAAATAGTCGAGCCCGTTATTGTTGAAGCCCATCCGGTTGATCACCGCACGGTCCTCCTCCAGCCGGAAGAGGCGCGGCTTCGGATTGCCGGGTTGCGGTTTCGGCGTCACCGTTCCGCATTCGACAAAGCCAAACCCGAACCGTGCCATCACGTCCGGCACGTCGCAGTTCTTGTCGAACCCCGCAGCGAGGCCAACCGGCGAGGCGAATTTCAGGCCGGATTTCGGCAAGGTCACGGCCAGCCCGGGCGGCAGTTGCGGGACACGCGCCGGCGCACCGATCCCCTTGCTCAGCAGACGGACGGTTGCGACATGCGCCGCTTCGGGCGGCAGGATGCGGATGGCGCGCGCGCCGAGATCGGCCAGCATCAGATCATCCTCGGGAAAACCGGTGTGCCGTCCGGCCCCGGCTCCAGCCACCAGGCCGCATTTGCCTTGGTGATTTCAAGCGGACCGTAAAGATGCGGAAAGAGATCCCCGCCCCGGCTTTCCTCCCAGCGAATGTCGCCAAGCGCCGCCAGATCGAACCGCAACAACCGCACGCGCCCGGCGCCGGCGAAATAGCGCCGCGCCGTTTCGCGCACCTGTTCAGCGGTGGAAAGATGCACATAGCCATCCGCCAGATCGACGGCTGACGCCGTGACGCCGCTGGCCTGCGCGGCGGTCCAGTCTGCTTCGTTGAGCAGTTTGTAGGCGAGGAGAGTCGTCATTCCGGATTCCTGTCGCAGGCTTTGCCGGCCCGCACAACAACACGCGCGCAAGCCTGGCCTGCGGTGATGTGAAAGCTAGATCGGCGTGCCGGCCGGCATCGACGCACGGGCCATGGTCCAGGCGCCGTTGGTGCCCTGGCACGCGGCAAACCGGCCACGCTCCTGCCCCGGGAAGGCATAGGCCACATCGCGGCACATGATCTTCACGTTGACATTCACCGGCTCGAGATAGGCGCGGGTGACAAAGCCGTCGGCCATCGGCCGGTACCCGATGGCGTGCACGCTGGCCGTTGCGGCATCGACGGACAAGGTACGCTCGAAGTGGATCAGGAGCGAACGCCCATCGGGCGTCAGCAACTGGTGATGCGCGCCGTCCGGGCTGGTTTCGACGAGCGCCAGGAAATCGGTCCGCAGCGCCGCGAGACCGTCCGCATCCAGCGCCCGGCCGGCGGTGAATTCGGCACGCTCGGCGATGAAGTCATCGACCGGGCGCGGACCCGTCAGCGGGCGCACTTCCGGCGGGGCAGATTTCAGCGAAGGCGGGATCGGCCGCGAGACAGCG
>JBGSOU010000499.1:0-7006 GCA_041739025.1 Hyphomonas sp. | reverse complement strand
GCCCTGACCGCCGAAAGCCTCCGGCGCCGCAAGCCCCATCCAGCCGCCGTTCCGGAAGGCCTCATACGCCGCCTTGAAACCGTCCGGCGAGGTCACGCCGTCCGGGCCGAGCTGCGCGCCCTGCGAATCACCGACCGGATTGAGCGGGGCGAGAACGTCGCGGGCGAGTTTGGCGGCCTCTTCGAGGATCGGGCGCACGAGATCGTCCGAATAGGCCTCGAGCCCGGGCAGGCCTTCGAGCTGGCCAAGACCGGCTACTGCCTTGAGAGAGAACTCGATTTCGTCGATCGGTGCGTCGTATGCCATCGGTCATTCCGTGTTTCGGATAGGAGTTATGCCGGCCCAGTGATAATGATTTGGTTCAATCGCGCAAAGTCCGCATTACCTTGCCGGGCGACCCGTTGAGCATTTTGGAGAGGATTACAATGAGACTTTTTCTGATTTCGGCCAGTGCGCTGGCCTTGGCTGCATGCGCTCCTGCGACCGAAACCCCGCCCGCCGCCGAAGCGCCTCCAGCGGCTGAAGTGGCCGCTCCGGAAGCTGCACCGGCCCCGGAAGTCGCCTATGGCGCGGCCGCCACCTACAAGGCCGACCCGACCCACACGTCGGTCGTCTGGCGCGTCAACCACCTCGGCCTGTCGAAGTACACCGCGCGGTTCACCACGTTCGATGCAACGCTCGCCTTCAATCCGCAGGACCTTGCGGCAAACTCGGTCGAAGTGACGATTGATCCGCTGTCGGTCGAGACCGACTTCCAGGGCGATTACAAGGGCACCCACAAGGACAGCCCGTATGCCAGCTGGAACGACGATCTCGCCAAGAGCCCGGTCTGGTTCAACGGCGAAGCCTTCCCGCAGATCTCGTTCAAGTCGACCAGCGCCGCCCAGTCGGGCCCGGCAACCGGCACCGTCACCGGCGATTTGACATTCCTCGGCGTCACGAAGCCCGTGACCCTTGATGTGACCTATAACGGTGTGGTCCAGCTGCCCTGGGCGCCGGATCAGGATCGGATCGGCTTCTCGGCCAAGACGACGCTGAAGCGGTCTGACTTCGGCATGGACGGCAACATGGAATTCATCGGCGATGATGTTGAAATCATCATCGAGGCCGAATTCCTCGAAGTCGTGGGTTAAGTCTCTTGAGCGCTGAAGCGTCATCTCGTTACACCAGCGTAGCCATCGCCCTTCATTGGGCGATGGCGGCCTTGCTTGTGTTCATGATCTGGCTGGGCTGGAACATGGACGAGAACGAGGTGCGCTATCAGCTCCACAAGTCGATCGGCATCACGCTGATGTTTCTGGCGCTCTCCCGGCTGGCCTGGCGATTTGCCAATCCGCCGCCGCCCTTGCCGGACGGCATGCCGGCTTACGAGAAGACGGCGTCTCACCTGGTTCACGTCGCCTTCTATGTGTTGATGATCGGCATTCCGCTGGGCGGCTGGTTCATGGTGTCGGTGTCGCCCTTCCAGGTCTCGACGGTGCTGTTTGGCCAGGTCAGCTGGCCGCACCTGCCATTTACCGAAGGCCTGATCGGCGAGCCCCTCTACGAGTTCGTGGCGAATGTGCATGGCAAGGGCGCGTGGGTCATCATCGGCCTTCTGGCGCTGCATGTGGCCGGGGCCGTGAAGCATGAGTTCGGGGCCGAGGACGGCGTTCTGAAGCGGATGCTGCCAGGGCTGTTCGGCAAGCCAAACCCGCCGGCCCTGCCGGCGCGCGGTGCGCTATTTGCCTTTGGCGGGAGTCTCCTCCTGTTCGCGGCAATCGCCGCCGTGCCGCTGCTCGCATCAGGCAGTCCGAAGCCTGTATCGAGCCTTTCCGGACCTGCGGCGCTGTCCGGCAACTGGGACGTGGACTACAGCCAGTCCGAGATCAGCTTTTCCGGACAGCATGAGGGTAAGCCGTTCACGGGCGTCTTCGGAAACTGGACGGCGGACATCCTGTTCGATCCGGACGCGCTTGGCGAGGCCAGGGTACGGGCCGTGGTCGACACACGCAGCGCGAAGACCGGTACGAAACTCTATGATGACAGCCTGAAGGGCAAGGAATGGTTCAACGTGTCTCAGTTCCCGGAAGCGTCCGTGAACCTGTCGGACTTCAAGGCTGTTGGCAGCGGTTACGAGGCGACCGCGACCCTCACGCTGAAAGACGTGGCCGTCAGCGTGCCATTGACGTTCACACTCGAGATCTCGGGCGATACGGCGTCGCTCGATGCCACGGCTGAGTTCTCGCGCAAGGCGTTGAATCTCGGCCAGTCGTCGGATCCCGGGGCGAGCTGGGTGGCCGACGCGGTCACCGTGCATGTGACCGGCAAAGCGCAGCGCAAGCCGTAACGGGCCTTTTGCCGGCAGGCGCAGGGGTGGTATGGGCAGGCGATGACCGCTGCCATTGCTCCCATCCTGCCCGAAACGATTGCGCTCGCCGCCGACATTCTCAATGAGGGCGGCCTGATCGCCATGCCGACCGAAACGGTTTATGGGCTTGCGGCAGATGCCGCCAATGCCGAGGCCGTCGCACGGATCTATGAGGCCAAGGGCCGCCCCCGGTTCAATCCGTTGATCGCGCACGTGTCCTCATGGGCCATGGCGGAGGCCGAGGCGGACTTCTCGCCGCTCGCCCGGCAGTGTGCCGAGGCCTTCTGGCCGGGCGCGCTGACACTCGTGCTGCCAGCCAAAGCGGGCGGACGGGTTTCCGATCTGGCCCGGGCGGGACTGGACACAGTTGCGATCCGCTGGCCGGCGCATCACGCCGCCGCAGCGCTGATCACGGTGTTCGGCCGGCCGCTGGTTGCGCCGTCTGCCAATCTGTCGGGCCATGTCAGCCCTACCCGCGCCGACCATGTGATGGCCGATCTCGGCGACCGGATCGACCTCGTTCTGGATGGCGGGCCGTGCGAAGTCGGCATGGAATCCACCATTCTGGGCTTTGACGGCGATACGCCCGTGTTGCTGCGGCCCGGCGGCATTCCAACCGGGCTGATCGCGGAGAAACTGGGGCGGGAGATCCGCGTGCATTCGCCGGAGGACGCAATCAACGCGCCCGGCCAGATCAAGTCTCACTATGCGCCAAAGGCCAGCTTGCGCCTCAACGCAGACGTACCGGAAGACGGCGAAGGCTACCTTGCGTTCGGACCGCACAATCCGGGCGGCCTCAATCTCTCGCCGGGCGGCGACCTGGTGGAGGCCGCAACGAAGTTGTTTGCGATGCTGCGCGCGCTGGACCAGCGGTTCGAACGCATTGCGGTCGCGCCGATCCCGGAACACGGGCTCGGCGAGGCCATCAATGATCGTTTGAAACGGGCGGCGTACCGCGCAGATGACGGGGCGGCCTAGCCGCCCATGATGTCCTCTTTGAGGACCGTCATCATCAGCTGGTAGGAGGTCTCTCCTTCTTCATCGTCCTTGTAGACGACGGCGAGGAATTCTGCGCCGAGATAGACCTCGGCCGAGTCATTCGCCTTGTCACGCGGCAACAGGCGCAGGCCCGGATTGAGCTTTTCCTTGAGATAAGCCTCGAGGCGCAGCAATTCTTCTTTGTTCATCACTTAATTTCCTGAACCAAATCAACACGCCCGAAGACTAGACGTTTTGGGCGTCTGAGCAAAGTGCCGGGCTGCAAGGTTTGGGCTAGCTGGCCGTCTGGTCCGGGATGCCCTGGTCCATCGATTTCGCAGGCTGGCAGCAGCTGGGCCCGCCAACGACTTTCGCCGGCACACCGGCCACGGTGCAATACGCGGGCACGTCTTTCAGCACCACGCTGCCGGCCGCGACCTTGGCTTCGTCGCCGACCGTGATGTTGCCGAGGATCTTTGCGCCGACCGACAGGAGAACGCCTCGGCCGATCTTCGGATGGCGGTCGCCGATTTCCTTGCCGGTACCGCCGAGCGTGACGCCGTGGAGGAGCGAGCAGCCCTCGCCGACGACGGCCGTCTCACCGATGGTGATCCCCGACGCATGGTCCAGCATCACGCCGGCGCCGATGCGGGCGGCGGGGTGGATGTCGACATCGAACAGTTCCGACGCACGGCTCTGGAAATGAAACGCCAGGGTTTCGCGGCCCTGACGCCAGAGTTCATGGGCAATCCGGTGCGTCTGGAGCGCGAGGAAGCCCTTGAAGAACAAGAACGGCTGGAGAAGCCCGCGGGAGGCCGGATCGCGCTCGAGCACGGCCTGCAGGTCGGATTCGGCCAGCGTCACGAGTGACGCGTTGGCTTCGTAAGCGCCGGTAATCAGCTGGAGCACCTGCTGCGTCCCGATTGCCGGGCTCTGGAGCTTTTCGGCCAGATGATAGGACAGCGCCTGCCCCAGCCGGGAATGCGACAGGATCGCGGCGCTCAGATAGCCTGCCAGAGACGGCTCTTCAGCCGCAGCCGCCGTCGCTTCGAACCGAAGCCGTTTCCACACTGGGGCGGGCGCGCCGATGTCCGGGTTGTCGATCATGATGCGCCTCCTGAGGGCTTGTTCGGGATCAGATGGCGCCCGGGGGGCAAGTTTTCAATCGTCTGCATCGCCTGGATCCGGGCTATTCCGCAAGCGAAACGGCTTCCGGCCGCCGCCCCATGAGGCGCTGGAAGGGCTTCATGGTGGACAGGCGGAAGATCGCCGGGGTGAAATACAGGGCCAGAAGCGCCGAGCCGCCGACGCCGCCCGCGATGCCTGCCGCCAGCGGCATCCAGAACGCATCGCCCCCCATCAGGATGGGTACGAAGCCCCCCATGGTCGTCAGGGTGGTGGCGATGATGTGCCGCGTGGCGTCCATCACGACCTCGCGCTGCGCGATGATGTCATCGGCCATCGCCGCCGCGTTGCCCCTCAATAGCGACAGCACGACGATGGTTCCGTTGATGGCAATGCCGAAGAGGCCGAGGCTGCCGACGATGGCGTTGAAGCCGAAGGGCAGATTGAACAGCCAAACGCCGAAGAAGGCGTAGAACACCGACAGAATGCCGGAGACGATGATGACCAGCATCATGCGGAAGGAATTGAAGACCAGCATGATTGCGCCCGCCATCACGAGCATCAGCGGTATGCCGACCGCCGCAAGATTTCCAACCGCTTCGCCCGAGTTCTCGGCCTCGCCGCCGATCAGCATGTCGTAGCCGGGCGGAAGAGAGAAACTGGAGGCTGCCAGACGCTCCTGAAACTGTGCCAGGCTCGGCGCCGGCAAGGTGTACGGATCGAGGAAGGCGAGAATCTGGTTGGTCCGCAGACCATCCCGGCGGGATATGATGGAGATGGTGGGCACCAGCTCCATCTCGCCGAGGGCCGAGAGGGGTGTGCCTGTATCGCCCGGCGAAGCGCCAATCGTCTTGGACTGCAGGCCCGAGAGATTGGTCCGCCGGTCGCTGGCCGACGTGATCCGTACCGGGAGCTCCTCGGTGCCTTCGAGCACGGACCCGGCCCGCACGCCTTCCAGTTCCGAATTGATGTTCGCCGCCAGTTCGACCAGCCGGCTGCCGGCCAGGTTGGCGGCGGACTCGTCCGCTTTCAGGCGCAAGGTTGGCGCGCCGAGTTCGAGTGAAGACTGCGAATAGGTGATACCGGGGGTCTGGTTCAGGATCGTGCGGACGTCCTGTCCAAGCTGGTTAAGGACCTCGAGGTCGGGTCCCCGGAGGATCAGCTCAATCGGCGCGTCCGCAGGCGGACCCTGCTCGAACGGCAGGGCAAGGAAGCGGGCTGTCGGGAACTCGCTGCGAAGCTGGCGCTGCACATCCGCGACGATCTGGCGGGTACGCACGTTGCCATCGAGCTGCACCCAGCCCGACGCGAAGCCTTCGACGCCGCGCGTATTGTTGAACGAGTTGTAGTAGACGCGAGGCGACGGTTCGCCGAGCACCCAGGTCACGGACTTCACGCCCTCGTTCTGCATCACCAGTTCGGTGGCACGCCGGGTGATGGCCACCGTGTCGGCAAGGCTGGATTCAGACGTCAGGCCCAGCGTCAGCTGGAACTGGTCACGTTCGGTGGGCGGAAAGAATTGTTGGGGCAGCCTGGTCATCAACATCAGGCCGATGATGGCCGGCACGACACAGACCGCAATCCCGAGCAGAGGAAACCTCAGCACGGCTTCGATGGTGGCGCGGTAGCCATCCGAGATGAAATCCACCGCAATGCCGTCGCGCCACCAGCGATGGGGGCGGCGTGTCTCGCCTTTTTCCCAGCTGCGCTGACGGTCGAACCAACCTGCGAACGCCGGCACGAGCGTGATCGAAATCACGAAGGACGCGGTGATCGAATAGATCACCGATATGCCGATCATGCCGATGAACTCGCCGGCCGAACCCGGCAGCATGGCGATGGGCGCGAAGGCGAGCGCGGTCGTCAGCGTGGAGGCCGCGAGCGGCGCCATCAGATGCTTGAGGCTGCGCTCGATCGACTCCAGTCGCGAGAGACCTTTCGCGCGCCACTGATCGATATCATCGACAACGACGATGGCGTTATCGATCAGAAGGCCGAGCGAAATCACAAGACCGGTGACAGACATCTGGTGCAGGGGCTGGCCGAAGACGTTGAACAGCATCAGCACGAGCGCCACGGTCAGCGGCATCGCTGTTCCGCAAACCAGCGCCGCGCGCCAACCCATGGTGAAGAACAAGACCGCAAACACGATCAGGGCGGAGTAACCGAGGTTTTGAGCGAGGCCCGAGAGGCGTGTGTTGGTGTAGCGGCTCTGGTCGAACACGATTTCGACCTTGATGCCGGGCGGTACGTCCTTGGCGAACACCCCGACGACCTTGCGCGCGGCGGTGGCCCAGCGGTCGACGCGCTGGTTGGGCGAAATGAACCCGGCAACAAGCACCGCCCGGCTGCCATTTTCGAAAGCCATCCGGGTGGGCGGGTCTTCGAACCCCTTGGTGACGGTCGCGACATCGCCGACGCGGAGAACGGAGCCGCCGGGCAACTGACGGATCGGCACTGTCCGCACGCGGGCGAGGCTGTCGAGTTCACCGCCGACTTCCACGCCGATGGTGCCGCCATCCGTTCGCAGGCGGCCAGCCGGCGCCTTGGTGT
>JBGSOU010000492.1:0-1897 GCA_041739025.1 Hyphomonas sp. | reverse complement strand
TCGCGCGACGTCTTGTCGATGTGCGGCGAGCGGTTGACCGTGAAGCGCTCAATGCGTGTCGGCAACGGGACCGGACCGCGGACTTCAGCGCCGGTGCGCTTCGCCGTGTTCACGATTTCCTTCGCCGACATGTCGAGCGCGCGGTGATCGAAGGCTTTCAGCCTGATCCGGATATTTTGTTTTTCCATCTCGCTTCCGTCCGCGCAAAATACTTAGGCCCTGGGCGCGACAGCTCGTCAGCTTCGAGCGCCCGGGGGCTTCGGTAGGGTTAAATTGTCAGTTTCGAGGGAGCGTTCGCTGTCAAAAGCGCAGCCATCCCGGCGAAGTGGGGCTTCTAGTTGAGAGAATCGGATGCGTCAACAGCCGTTACGGGGGAATCTGCAGGCCCCTTCCGGCCCGGCACGCGCGCTCCCGCCTCACCCCTCTTTCAGACCCGGCGCCGGGTCACGTCAATTGGCCCAGGTGCCGGCAAACCAGCTCCGGCGCCGTGTGCAGGAGGTTGCTGCCGTGACCGGGCAGGATCTCGAATTTCACATGCGGCGCCTTGGCCATCCGCTCGGCCACATCGCGGGCGGAAATCATCGAACATTCCGCCGCCTGCAGCCAGACCTGAGGCGCACGGATCGCGTCGAGGTCCGCCGACCAGTCGGCCATCGCGGAGGCGCCGTCGCGCACCCAGGCTTCACCCCCCTGCTCCACCGCATGATAGAGCCCGTCGGCCTGCACCTGAAGGAGGGCAGGATCGTCCAGCGTCACGAGGTCCAGCGGTGAGCGCGCATACTGGGCCTCGAGGAAGGCCCGCGGTCCGCGCCGTTTGTAGACCGGCAGGCCTACCGACATCACCATCTTCATCACCGAGGGCGCATGCCTTGTCGCCATTGCGGCGAACCGCGTCTGCGGATCCATGTGCGCAAGATGACGGCGCTCGTCGATCGGGATTCCGCCGCCGATCATCAGGATATCGCCGAGCCGGTTGCCCAGCGCCCTGGCGATCCGGAACCCGTGCGACGCCCCGCCCTGATGGATGCAGAGGCTGACCTGCGTGAGGCCGAGATGTTCGACCAGCGCCAGGGTGTCTTCCACCACCGTGCGGTCGAAATCGGCCCGGGTGCGGCTCGGGCTGGTATAGCCGAAGCCGGGCCGCGACGGGGCCACCAGCTGCACATCGGTCCTCGCCAGGAGATCAAGGAAATGAGGGGTGAAGAACGGTCCCTGCAGGTAGCCGTGCAGGAACAGCACGGTTCGGCGCCCGCTCCCGGCCTTGTACCAGGCCAGCTGCCGCCCGCCGGGCCGGGCCAGGACAGACAGGCCGGCCTTCGGAGTCGACCAGGTTTCAGCTCCGGGAGGCTCCGCCTGCTCCGGCAGTTGGCGGATCAGGTAGGCCACGCTGGCCGCCAGTTGCACGACCTCAGACATCCGCGCGCAGCCCGTCTTGCGCAGGATGGTCTTGGACTGGCCCTTGATCGTCTCAAGTGAACGCGCCCGCTGGCCCGCGATGTCCTTCTGGCTGAGCCCGGCCAGATACCCTTCCAGAACTTCCGTCTCGCTGTTCGACAGCCCGAAGGCTTCACCCAGCCTGCGCATCAGACCGGCAGACCAGTCGATATGGGACAGCGAAACCTGCAGCAGGTCCTCCGAGCCCTCCGGCTTCCGGATCAGGGCCAGACAGGCGCGCGGCGCACCGGCGCCGCCCTGCGTCAGGATGATCCTGTCCTGCACGGGCTTGGACCCGGCCCGCAGGGTCCGGCGAATCTCTGACACGGCGGATGCGTCGAGCGGCAAATCCTCCAGCGCGCAGGGAAAGGTGCGCTCCGTCAGCTGCGCGGCGGCCGCATTGCCGGTGACCCGCCCGGTGCGGACCGAAATATCCAGAACCGCATGAAACCGCCCGGTGCTG
>JBGSOU010000488.1:0-1877 GCA_041739025.1 Hyphomonas sp. | reverse complement strand
CGGCGGCGGTTTCATCGCGCGCTCGCTGCCGGCCGATGCGCGCGTGGCGATCGCCTAGGCGGCGCACGGCCGTTTGGCGCGGAATACGGGAAATCGGTTGACGATTGTGAGGCCCCGGCTAGCGTCCTGCGCTTCATGGGGGGACGTACATGGGCCTGAGCACGCGACTGTCGGAATTCCTGCTCAAGAAGGAAGAAGGCCAGCCCGCTCCGGCGCTGGACATCCGGTTCGAGCCTGAACTGCCCGACCGGATCCTGGATGCCGACGAACCCCACGGCGCCGGCGAACCGCTGGCCGAAAGCCCGGACGCTGAAGGCCAGTGCTTCGTCATCTGTTACATGAACTCCAAAGGCGTCCACAGCACCCGCCGCATCACCATGCGCGCGCTGAAACGCACCTCCGAAATGCAGATCCTGCTGGTGGCCCGCTGCGCGGAAACCCGGGAGCTCATGGGGTTCCAGGCCAACCGGATCCGGTATTGCATGGACATCAATGGCGAGAAGTACGAGCCGCCCTTCGTCTTCCTTGCCGAGATCTTTGGCCTGTCTCCGGCCGATGCCCAGCTCCTGGAGTCCGAACGGACTGCGCGGATCGAGGTCTGGCCGCCAGCTGATGAAGCCTACACGCAGCTGCGCCATCAGCTGCGCCACGAACTGGCCCTGCTGGTCGCCATGTCGGAGTGCGACGGGCATGTGTCCGAAGCGGAGTCGGAAGCCATTCTCGACCATGTCCGCCAACGCGCCGAAGTGCTGGGGCTGCCCCTGGGGGCTGCCCGGATGCAGCGGTTGAAGAGCTACATCCGGCGGCTGCGCCCGACGGCCGAGCAGATCCAGGCCTCCCTTGACGAAGTCGGCATCTTGCCGGTCACGGCGCAGCGCGATTTCCTTGAAGCGTGCCATCAAGTGATGCTGGCCGACGGCGCCGTGCATGCCGGTGAACTCGCCCTTCTGGAGCAGATCCGAAACGATCTGTTTCCGGGCTGAGCGTCAGCTCATCCAGTCGGGAAGGGTGGCGGCGGCGCTGCTCTTGAACGCCGGCGCCGGATGGCGCTTCAGCAGTTCGGCCACGATCAGGTCTGCAACCCGGTCGGCTTCCCGCAAGGGTTCATACGTCCACTGATCAAGCGTGCCGGTGAAGCGCCGGGCCGCACCGCGCGCGATCAGGCTTTCGTGCAGCTTGTCGAACTTGGCGGCCTTGCCCTCCAGCGGCGCGATATGCACCGGCAAGCCGTGCCAGGCGGCTTCGGACAGCATGTTGGAGCTGTCCTCGGTCACGATGGCCGCCGTCGAGAACATCAGCCAGGCGAGGTAAGGGTTCGCCCCATCCTGCGCGCCGGCCCAGAAATATCCGCCGGTCTCGCCGGCCATCTTGCGAAACTGCGTGATGATCTCGATCGGCGTGCGCCGGGATGCCGTGATGCGCAGGCGCCAGCCTTCCGCCGCCAGCTTGCGCAGCTGCGCTTCAAGCCGTGCGGCGGCGGCCGGCGTGAAGGTGTGCACCTTCGAATTACCGCCGAGAATGACAACCACGCTGCGGCTGGTATCGTCCGCCAGCGGTGCAAAGGCCTGTCCGGTCTCTTCCAGCGTGTCCGGGCCGAAATAGGCAGGCGAGCCGACGGTCGATACCACGTTCGGGCCGCTGACGCCGTCATGCTCGGGCACGACCAGCAGGTCGAAGTTCGACGGGTCGATGTATGGATCGAGGATCTGGACTGTGAAGGTGTGCCCCTGCGACTGTTCGCGGATCAGCTTGGTGAAGGCGGCCGAACGGCGCCCGGCTGCAATCCAGATTGTCGGCCAGGGCGGGCCCCATCCGGCGCGCTGGCTGGCGGGAAGGGATTGCAGCGGCATCGGCCATCGGTCGGCGGGCAGCCAGGT
>JBGSOU010000490.1:0-3525 GCA_041739025.1 Hyphomonas sp. | reverse complement strand
GCGCCAGCACGCGCGGCGCAGCCGCCGGGGCGGCGGCGCCTTTCGGCAGGCGGAGGTTCAGGCTGTCGAGGTTCAGATCAAAATCCCCGATGACGGTCACATCGCCGGTATCCATCTTGTGGCGCACCACGTCCCGGATCTTGATCAGCATGTCGCGGTTGTTGTCGACGAGCGGGATCTGGCGGCCGTCCGAGGTGCCGATCAGCAGGCGGAAATACGGCTCCTGCTTCTTGAGCTTCACGGCAATCATCGCGGCGCGCACGCCGAACAACAGCCCGGCCAGCATCAGGACGGCGCCGGTCATGAGGGCAAGGACGCCGGCGTCCGGATTGCCCGACATCACGGCCCAGCCCGCGAGGCCCACGAGGCCGAAGAACAGGAAGCCGACACAGGCGGTCGCATACACGCTCTGGGTCTTGCGATTGGCCGGGGTGTCCCAGGGGAAAAACTCGTGGCGCTCGACCGACATCGTCGCGATACGCCGGATGGCGATCGTGTCATCGCCAAGCTGCAGCGAAGCCGCAGAAACTTCGCCCTGGCGGGCACCTTCTTCGTCAATGGTCTGGCGTTGCATGCCCTGATTCCCCGGCTTTCTGCCCCACCTTCCTGTCGGAAGCGGGCGCGCCCCTGTCAAATGACAAAGCATCAAGGCAGAAACGCGGCAAGGCCCGCGCCCGGTTCAGCCTTCGACGTCGCGGCGCACGCGCGGATCGGCCAGCAGACGGTCAATCGCGGTGGCTTCATCATACGACTTGTCGGCGATGAAATGCAGTTCGGGCGTGAATTTGAGCTCGATCTCGCGCCCCAGGCGGCCCCGCAGGAAGGCCGATGCCCGGTTCAGGGCGCCCGCCAGCTTTTCGCGGCCCGCTTCGGTATCGTCGCCCAGCGGGGTCACGAAGATGTTGGCGCGCTTGAGATCCGGCGAACAGCGCACTTCGCCGACCGTCACCAGCACGCCGGCAAGGTCAGGATCGCGGAAGTCCTCGCGCGAGATCACTTCGGCGAGGGCATGGCGGATGATTTCGCCCGCGCGCAACTGGCGCTGCGACGGAAGGCCAGGCGTGGCGGATTTCTTGGCCATCAGCGGCTCACCTTTGCGGTCACATAGTCTTTGAAAGCGGCGCAGCGCGCAGAATCGCGGCCAAACCAGTCGTCCGGAATGATCAGCATATCGGCGCCCTCCACAAACACTGCAAGATGCCCCTTGTTTGAAGACACTTTCTGCACGCCGTCCCAGCCGATCCGGGTCTCCACCGCGCCGCGCCGGATGATCAGGCCATCCGGTGAGGCCTGGATGCCGGTTTCATGGCTGCTCTCGGTGCCGCGGCCCGGCCGGTGGCGATACGACCAGCGCATGAAGATCGCGTACCAGGTGATGCCCGCAAACGCCGCCAGCAGGGCCGAGGTCATCAGCTGCGTATAGTCATCCCAGCCCAGCGCGTGGGCGCCTTGCCGGGCCAGCAAGGCCACGCTGGCCGAGATGATCGGCGCCGTCAGCCCGGCATAGTAAAGTGTGGTCGGCCCGACGGTTCCGCTCCGGCTCATCCGGACCAGGCGTTTGAGGTCACGGCTTTTCAGCCGTCCGGAAACCGACAGGAACTCGCTCATCCGGATCAGGATTAAGCGAGTGTCCTTGCGATTTCCTCTACCTGGAAGCATTCAATTTTATCGCCGGTGCGAATGTCTTCATAGCGTTCGAAGGCCATGCCGCATTCCATGCCGGCGTTCACTTCCGTCACTTCGTCCTTGAAGCGCTTCAACGTCTTCAGGCGGCCTTCGTGGATCACCACGTTGTCGCGCAGCAGGCGCACGCCGCAACCGCGAAGAACCTTGCCTTCGGAAATGCGGCAACCGGCGACCTTGCCGGTCTTGGTGATGTTGAAGACTTCGAGGATATCCGCGTAACCGAGGAAGGTTTCGCGCTTCTCCGGCGCCAGCATGCCCGAAAGCGTGGCTTTGACGTCGTCGATCAGGTCATAGATCACCGAATAATAGCGGATCTCCACCCCTTCCCGCTCGGCCAGGTCGCGCGCCTGCTTGTTGGCGCGGACGTTGAACGCGAAGATCGGCGCGCCAGACGATTTGGCGAGCAGGACATCGGATTCCGAGATTCCGCCGACAGCGCCATGAACGACGCGGCCGCGAACTTCTTCGGTCGAGATCTTGTCGAGCGACATCGAGATGGCTTCGACCGAACCCTGTACATCGGCCTTGAGGACGATGGGCAGTTCGCGGGTTTCGACGGCTCCATCCTTGAGGCGGCTGAGCAGCTGGTCGAGCGAGATACGGGCGGCAACACCGGCATTGCCGGCGATCTGGCGCTTCGTCCGGATACGGTATTCCGTGATTTCGCGGGCCCGGGATTCGCTGTCGACCACCACGAGGGCTTCGCCCGGATCGGGCGCGCCGTCCAGACCGAGCACTTCCACCGGAAGCGAGGGACCTGCTTCAGCCAGCTGCTGGCCGCGTTCATCAACGAGTGCACGCACCTTGCCCCACTGGGCGCCGGCCACGACGATGTCGCCGCGCCTCAGTGTACCGCGCCGGATCAGAACGGTGGCCACGGGGCCGCGGCCCTTGTCGAGCTTGGATTCGATCACCACGCCGTCTGCTTCACGGTTCGGGTTGGCTTTCAGCTCCAGCACTTCGGCCTGCAGCGAGATGGCGTCGGTCAGTTCGTCGAGACCTTCGCCGGTCTTCGCCGAAACCTTCACCGCCATCGTGACACCGCCCATCGATTCGACCTGGATGTCGTATTGCAGCAGGTCGGTCAGGACCTTGTCGGGGTTGGCGTCATAGAGGTCGGTCTTGGTGACCGCCACGATGATCGGAACGCCGGCGGCCTTCGCGTGATTGATGGATTCCACCGTCTGCGGCATCACCGAGTCGTTCGCCGCGACAACGAGGATCGCAATGTCCGTCGCGTTGGCGCCGCGGGCGCGCATCGCCGTGAAGGCGGCGTGGCCGGGCGTATCGAGGAAGGTGATGCGCTCGCCGGATTTCAGCTGAACCTGGTAGGCCCCGATATGCTGCGTGATGCCGCCGGCTTCGCCGGAAACCACATCGGTCTTGCGCAGGGCATCGAGAAGCGAGGTCTTGCCGTGGTCGACGTGGCCCATGATGGTCACGATCGGGGCCCGCGGCAGCAGTTCGCCTTCATCATCGGCGACGCCTTCGAGGCCGATTTCAACATCGGCTTCCGACACGCGTTTCACGGTGTGTCCGAATTCCGAAGCGATCAACTCGGCGGTATCGGCATCGATGATGTCGTTGCCGCGCAGCATTTCGCCTTGCTTGAACATGAATTTCACGACGTCGGCGACGCGCTCGTTCATGCGTTGTGCGAGATCCTGAAGCGTAATGGTTTCCGGCAGGGTGACTTCGATCGAGACCTTCTCGCGGTCACCGCCGCCGCCCATCTTGCGTTCGCGCTCGCGTTCGCGGGCCCGGCGCACCGAGGCGAGCGAGCGTTGACGGTCCGCATCGTCACCGAGGGCGGACGCGATGGTCAGCTTGCCCTGGCGG
>JBGSOU010000453.1:0-3112 GCA_041739025.1 Hyphomonas sp. | reverse complement strand
TTGCCGGCGACCTGACGCAGACGGCGCCGATCGAGGCCGCGCTGGCGGCGTGCGAGGCCGAATTCGGGCCGATCACGGGGGCGGTGGCGAATGTCGGCCTGTCACCCTCGCCGCTGGGGCTGGAGGTCAGCGATGAGGAATGGCAGGCGGGACTCGACCAGAACCTCAACTCGGCCTTCCGGCTGGCGCGCGGGGCGATTCCGCGCATGGCGAAGAATGGCGGCGGCAGCTTCCTGTTCATCAGCTCGATTGCCGGCCTCGGCGCGCTCGGCACCCCGCTCGACTATGGCGCAACGAAGGCGGCGGTGAACCATCTGTCGACCAGCGTGGCGCGGTTTGCGTTCGACACGAAAGTCCGGGTCAATACAATTGCGCCGGGCAACATCATCTTTCCCGGCAATAACTGGGAGAAACAGTCGACCGGGCCGCGCGCCGACAGCTGGTGGCGCTGGATCAAGCGCGAAGTGCCGATGAAACGGTTCGGCACGCCGCAGGAGATCGGCGATACGGCGGCGTTCCTGTTGTCCGAGCGGGCGAGCTTCATCAACGGCGCGGTGCTGGCGGTGGATGGCGGGCAAACGCGGTAAGTTCGAGGGTGACGTAGCCCAATCCTGCAGTGCAGGCGTTTAATCCGTCAGCTGATTATTGCAGCCCGGCGCCGACGACCGGCTTCAGCAGGATTTTCTCGGTCGGGGCGGCGAAGCAGTCGCCGCGCTTCATCGTGATCTTCGAGGGGAAGCCCTTCTTGTGGAACTTCAGCTCCACGATGCCCCAGCGGTCCCAGACCACGCCGCCGGGGGCGACGAGGGCGGCGGGGCAGGTCTTGCCGACATAGGTTGGCTCGACCCAGTAACCGGTGAAGGTGCCGCGATTGTCATAGTTGCCGGCAAGGCCGGGCACGAAGATGTAGGACTGCTCGACGCCCATGACCGGCGTGTAGCCGAGGACGGCCGTGCCGCCTTCGTCGCTGAGATAGGTGACCTGGTTGCCGCTGGGCAGGGCCCAGACTTCATCGGCGAGGGCGGGCAGGGCCAGCGCGGCGGCAAGAATGGCGGCAGCAAATGTGCGGAACATGGATTCGTCTCCCCAAAGATCGGTGCAGCTAAGCAGGCCGCCGGAAAATAGATAGAGCGATTGTGCGCGCGTCTAGACCACCCGGCCTTTCAGGCTGGTGAGCCAGGGGACGAGCGCGGCGTTGACCTCGGCGGGGCGTTCCTGCTGGGTCCAGTGGCCGCAGCCGGGGAGGACTGTTGCAGATTCAAGGTTCGGCACGGCGGGACGCATCTTGCCGATCGGGTCATCGACCAGGCCGAAGCCGTTGAAGGCGGGGTCCTTGTCCCCGGCGATGAAGCAGGCGGGCGGGAGAATGGTGCGGCCCTGCGCGGGGCGGAGGAATTCGAAGTCGCGGGTGTGGTTGCGGTAGCGGCTGATCGGGCCGAACAGGCCGGAGCGGCGAAACTCGGCCGCGTAGAAGGCGAGATCGGCCTCGCTCATCCAGCCGGGCATCGTTTCGGGCACGGTGAGGCTGTCCATCAGCGTGGCGCTCGCGGGCAGGCCGAGCTTCCACTCGCCGTCTTTCGCGTCACCGGAGATCGAATAGTAGAAGGCCTTGAGGAACCGCTCGAGCCCGGCTTCGAGGTCGGCTTCGGCGCGGCCGGGGGTGCGGAAATAGGACTGGTAGAAGAAGCGGTCACGGTCGTCGAAGACGCGCTTGATCACATCATCGAAGGAAAATTCCGGCGCGCCGAAGAAGGGCACGGAGAGGGCCGCGACAGCGGCGATCCGGTCAGGGTGCAGCAGCGTCGTGTTCCAGACCTGGGGCGCGCCCCAGTCATGCCCGACGAGGATGAAGGGCGTGTCCGGGGAGAGGGCGGCGCCAACGCCGAGGATGTCGCCGACCAGGGCCTCCATGCGGTAGTCGGCAACCCCGGGAAACCGGGTCGAGCCGCCATAGCCGCGCACGTCCATGGCGGCGGCGGTAAAGCCGGCGGCAGCGATGGGGGCGCTCTGGTGGCGCCAGGAATACCAGCTTTCCGGAAAGCCGTGGACCATCAGCACTAGGGGGCCGGTGCCTTCGGCGGCGACGCGGATCTGCGCGGCGCCGGCGTCAATCGTGCGGAATTCGGGCATCGAGGCCTCCCCTCAGGTTTGGCCGGAGGCTGCGACACTCCGGGTTTGTACGCAAGCCGGGCCGCCGCGTCAGCCCTTGCCTAAGGGCGCGGCGCAGGGTTCACTCTGCCCGCATCTTCCTCACCCTGAAAAGGCATAGACCATGGCCGAACTGCTCGCCTCTCCGGGCTTCTGGGGCTCCCTTGCCACGCTGACCTTCCTCGAAGTCGTGCTGGGCATCGACAACCTGCTGTTCATTTCGATCGCCACCGGCAAGCTGGAGGGCAAGCAGCGCCAGCACGCCAGCCGGATCGGCATCTGGGGCGCGATGGGCCTGCGCATCCTCATGCTGTCCCTGATTTTCGTGATCATCGGACTGGACAAGGAGTCGCTGTTCAGCCTGCCGCATGGCCTGGCGATGTTCGTGGCGGGCGGGGACGCCGAAGCGGCACACCATTTTGAAGACATCACGATCAAGGACCTGATCCTGTTCGCCGGCGGCCTGTTCCTGTTGTGGAAGGGCACGCAGGAAATCCATGCCTCGGTGGAGGGCACCCATCATGAGGAGTCGAACGCGAAATCGACCTTCACCAGCGTGATCGTGCAGTTGTTCGTGATCAACATCGTGTTCTCGCTCGACAGCGTGATCACCGCCATCGGGATGACGACGATGCTGCCGGTGATGATTGCAGCGGTGGTGCTGTCGACGCTGGTGATGGCGGTGGCGGCCGATCCACTGGCGAAGTTCATCTCGGAGCATCCGACGACGAAGATGCTGGCGCTCGCCTTCATCCTGCTGGTCGGCGTGGCGCTGGTGGCGGACGGTCTCGGCTTCCACATTCCGCGCGGCTATCTCTACTTCGCGATCGCCTTCTCGCTGGGTGTGGAATTGCTCAACATCCAGACGCGCCGGAAGGCGGAGGCGAACGGGACGGTGCATTGAGGGATCACTGCCACACGGAAACGGAATGACCTTGAACCCCTCTCCCCCAACGGGGGAGAG
>JBGSOU010000420.1:0-1531 GCA_041739025.1 Hyphomonas sp. | reverse complement strand
TTCCACGGCGCCCATTTCGCGCAGGTACATCCGCACGGGGTCGTCCGTGCGGTCCGAGCCGCGGGCGTTGCCCTTCTTGGCAAGGACTTTCTTGTCCTCAAGCTTGGTCAGGGCCTTGCCCTGCTCCTCGGCTTCTTCTTCGGTCTCGACGACGGCAATGCCCATCTCGGAGATCTGGGACATCACGTCCTCGATCTGATCCGAGCTCATGTCCGAATCCGGCAGCAGCTGGTTGATTTCGTCATGGGTGATGAAGCCGCGCTTCTGGGCGCGCTTCAGGACCTTTTTGACGTCTGTCGCGTTGAAATCGACAAGACCGCCTTCGGTTTCCTTGTCGTCTTCACCCTCGCCATCACCGGCCGTGTTCTTTTTCTTCTTGGTGGCTGTCGCCATATTCAAGTCTCTCCTTCGCGAAGGTGGCCGCCTCTTGCCTGCCTGCGCTATCTGTCAATCGCCCTGCCGGTCAGCTGTCGCTGCGTTTTCCTGCTGCTTCGTTCATGCGGGCTTTGAGGGCCCGTCGCTCCGCGACCATTTGGTGCCTGCGCCGCCAACCCGAAGGCGACGTCGAGGCTACCCCGCTCGCATCATCCATGCCAGAGCCGGGTGTTTCCTGGCCGGGACGCCCGGCTGCCACATATTGCTCGAGGGCAATCAGCCACTCCCGAGCCTCGGGCCCACCGGCCGCTATCTGAGGTGTCACGGGATATTCTTTGAGCAAACTGGCAGCACGCATGTACCCAGTTTGCGTTAAATGGGCGGTCAATACGGCCCGGTCAATAGGCTTTCCCGCATTTGCCAGATCCAGCAGCGAATCGCGAAGCCGGGTGACATCCGGATCGGCCAATGCGCACGCGGCGAGCGTTTCGGCGCCCATGGCGAGGAGAAACGGGCTGTCGACGGCCATCACGATGGTGCCGAGCCCGCGCAGCTTGGCGGGCGGGCCTTGTTTCAACTCGGCCTGGGCGGGCTCGCCTTCTGCGGGAGTCTGTCCCGATCCGGGCCGGCCCTTCCTGTAGCTGGCACTACGCTTTGCGTCGCGCAGCGCCCACATGTGGTCGCGCAATCTGGACTTCAGGTCCCGCTCGTAGGCCGCTTTCACCCCGCCATGCCGGATCAGGCCGCACGCCGCCATCAGGCGCGCTTCAAGACCGGCCTGACGCTCGGGCGTATCGAGCGGTTCGGCGTCACGTTCCCGGCGCCAGAGCAGTTCGGACAAAGGCAGGCGCTGCTCGATCTGCTCGCGCATCGCCAGCGGCCCGCGCGCCCGGATCAGGTCGTCCGGGTCCATGCCGTCCGGCAGCAGCACGAAAAACACCGACCGGCCGGGCTCGACGAAGGGCAAGGCCCGGTCCAGCGCACGGTAGGCGGCGCCGAGGCCGGCCTTGTCGCCGTCGAAACACATCACCGGCTCCGGACCGGCTTTCCAGATCAGCTGCAGCTGGTCTTCGGTCAGTGCGGTGCCGAGCGGGGCGACGGCGTGGCCAAAGCCGGCCTCGGCTAGGGCAATCGCGTCCATATACCCCTCGCACAC
>JBGSOU010000404.1:0-5680 GCA_041739025.1 Hyphomonas sp. | reverse complement strand
CCGCGCTGGTGCCGGCTGCGGGATCATCCGGCACCGGAAACGTCACCGCGCTGCGCCGCGCCAAGCCCAGCCTGACGGTGATTCAGGGCGGCGGAAAGAAAACCGAAAACTGATCGGCCTTTCTGGCGTATAAGACAGCATGACCGAAACCAGCGCCCCCGCCCTCGCCCAATCCGTTCTGATCACCGGCGCCTCGACCGGCATTGGCCGCGCTGCGGCACATCACTTCGCGGCCCGCGGCTGGACCGTCTTTGCCGGCGTCCGCACCGGCCAGGACGCCGCAGCCCTTGTCGACGGGATCACCGGCGATCTTCGCCCGCTCATGCTCGATGTCACGAAGCAGGATCAGGTGGACGCCGCCGCCGCCGCGATTGGCGTTGCCCTCGGCAAACGCCGCCTCACCGGCCTCGTCAACAATGCCGGCATCGCCAAGATGGGACCACTCGGGATCCAGCCCCTGAAGGATTTCGAAGCCCACTTCGCCGTCAACGTGTTCGGCATGCTGCGCATGACGCAGGCCGCCCTGCCCCTGCTCGGATCGGACCCGGCCCGCGAGGGCGCGCCGGGCCGCATCGTCACGATCACCTCGGTCGGCGGACGCATCGCGGCGCCTTTCCTCGGCGCCTACACCGCCACCAAACACGCCAATGAGGCGATGACCGACACGCTGCGGCGCGAGCTCAACATCTACGGCATCGACGCCATCGCGATCGGTCCAGGTTCGGTGCGCACTCCGATCTGGGACAAGGCGGAGGAAGAGAATGCCGAAGGGCCCTATGCCAAAACCGACTGGGGGCCAGCGCTGAAGATCTTCGAGAAAACCATGCTGGGCGGCGGTCGCACAGGGCTCGCGCCGGAAGAGATTGCCGAACGGATCGAAACGGCGCTCACCGATCCGAAGCCAAAGGCGCGCTATGCGCCGGTACCCAACAAGCTGACGAATTTCACGATTCCGACCCGCCTGCCCAAGCGGATGCTGGACAGGATTTTCATTTCCCGTTTCGGACTGAAACGGCGCTGATCCGGCGCCTCAATCCGAGACCTTGCCCCGCAGCGTTTCGAGATTGGCTTCGATACTCGCCTGAAACTGGCGGGCCCGCAGGGTTTGAAAACTCGCGACGCGCTCCCACTCATGGAAATGTTTTGCCAGAACGCGGTCGCGGCAGGCGTCACGGAACGGCACAGCGAGGATCAGCGGCCTGTAAGCGATCACATCCCAGTCAGCGTCTGAAAGGCGCATCTCCAGGAGGTCACCGGCGGCGACTGCAGGATGATCCTCGACCGGGCTGTCGAACGGCAGGTGCTCCAGAAAGTCGAGATTCACCTGCGTCCGGTCCAGCGTGCGCTCGAACTCGCCGAGCAGGTTTCGCTCGGCCTCGGTCTGGCGCGCCAGCAGCCCCTCATTGTGCGTCAATGCCCGCAGCGCGCTGTCGCGAAGTTTGAGTGATTGCGTTCCCCGGATCTGGTTGAGCCCCTTGAGAAACGCCGCCTCGGCTTCGGGAGCGGGGTCGCAGGCGTTCAGCGCGGCAAGCGCAGTGCGCACGGCCGGCAGGCTGGTCTCATTCTGGCGGATCAGAGCCTGCACGGCGGTGATGTTTGCTTCATGCTCCGCGATCAGCCGGGTGCGGGCCTGGGCAAAGGCTTCGTCCAGTTGCCGGTTGTCGTTCCAGGTGGTGAGCTGAAAGCCGATGAACACACCGAACACGACAATCAGGAAATCGAGCAGCACGGCAAACCAGTTCTGCCCCTTCACATGTTCCGACATCCGCCGCAGCAACATTCTGCCCACCCTCACTCGCCCTGAGGACTTGTAAGGACCGCGCTTTGCTTCGCAAGCCGGATCAATGCTGACGCCTCCGTCAACTTCGCCCTTGACGCCCCTCGCGGAAAGGCGGCGCATGTCGCCCGCAAACGGGAGGAACACATGGCAGATCTCAAGGGCAAGGTGGCAGTGATCACCGGCGCCGCCAGCGGCATCGGACTGGCGGGCGTGGAAGTCTTCATCGCCGCCGGCGCGAAGGTCATCGCGGGCGACATCCAGGACGAAAAGGGCAAAGCGCTGGAAACCCGCTTCGGTCCCGACAAGCTGCGTTTCGTGCACTGCGACGTGACCGACATGGGCCAGCTGGAAGCCATCATGGCCGCCGGCCCGAAGCATTTCGGATCGCTCGACATCGTCTGGAACAATGCCGGCCATGGCGGCACGCCCACGAGCGTCGAAGAGCTGGACCTCGACGGCTATGACCAGACGATGACGCTGCTGCTGAAACAGGTCTTCGCCGGCACCAAGTTCGCCATTCCGCACATGAAGGCAAAGGGCGGCGCGATCATCAACACGTCCTCGATCAGCGCTGTCACAGCAGGTTATGCCCCGATCACCTATTCGGTGGCCAAGAAGGGCGTCGCGCATTTCTCGAAACTCGCCGCCGCTGAACTGTCCAAGTACAAGATCCGCGTCAACGCGATCCTGCCGGGCTTCATCGCCACGTCGATCTTCGGCGCCTCGCTCGGCCTACCGCGCGAAGTGGCCGACCAGATGGCCGAGATGCTGGCCCAGGCCGGCGGCAAGATGCAGCCCATCGGCCGGGTCGGGCGCGGCACCGATATTGCCGAGATGGCGGCCTTCCTCGCCTCCGATGCAGCGGGCTTCATCACCGGCGGCGAGTTCCTCGTCGATGGCGGCATGATGGTCGGTCCGCGCCACAGCTGGGACGAGACGGCTGCCAGCCCCTTGCTGGACGCGCTCGGCATCACGCCGGAACAGGCCGAACAGATGCGCCTCGCGCAGGCCGCAGGTCAGGGCTGATCGACAGGCCGGCGCGGCACCGCCTCGACCGCCAGCAGCAGCTCCCCCAGCGACGCGGCCTCGCGAAAGAGGTTGCCGCGATCATCACTGAGGGCGTAGCCTGATCCGGTTCGAGTGAGGGGAAAGCGCCGCCAGTGCGTCAGGGTGCGGAAGATCCAGACGGTATCCGGCCGTTCCCCGGCGGCGGCCCAGCCGGTCCACATATGGGTTGGCGGAAGGCTGCGCCACAGGCGGTCGATCTCGTCGATGTCATCAGGTGAGAAGTCAGGCATGAGCAGCGATCCGTCCCCCACGGCAGTCCCCTCCATACGGCGCCGGCCGCTGTCGGGCAATCTTCAGGGCGCGCTCTGGATGATCATCTCGGGCGTCGGCTACACGCTGCACCTGGCGCTCGCCAAGGACATCACCGCCGACATTCACCCTGTCTTCCTCGCCTTCTGGCGCAGCTTCCTCGCCTTCCTGTTCGCGGCGCCGCTGATCTGGGCGCTGAAGGTTCGCATCCACACGGCCCGCTTTCCGGCGCTGCTCACCCGCAGCCTGATCGGCTCGGCGGGTTTCGTATTCGGCCTGATTGCCATCTGGCCGAAGTTCGGGCTGCCGCTCGCCGAGTTCAACGCCCTCAGCTTCACGCGGCCCCTGTTCGTCACCCTGCTCGCCATGTTCCTGTTGCACGAGAAAGTGGGCGTTCACCGATCAACCGCCGTGGTCGCCGGCTTCATCGGCGTGCTGGTGATGACCGCCCTGCCCGCACTGCTCGGCCAGGAGGGCGGCGCCCACTTCAACGTCGGCAGCCTGTTTGCGATCCTGTCCTCCCTCTGCTTTGCCTTCACCATCGTGCTGGTGAAATCGCTGACCGGCGTGCATTCGCCCCTCGCGCTGCTGATTTGGGCGAACTTTCTGTCCTCGATCTTCATCCTGCCGGCGGCCCTCGCGGTCTGGTCCGCGCCGGCCCCCGGCGAATGGCTCCAGATTGCCGGCATGGCCTTCTTCGGGGTTGTCGCGCAGTTCTGTTTCATCAAGGGCATGTCGGTGGGCGATGCCTCGTTCCTGTCGCCGATGGACTATCTGCGCCTGCCAATGGGCGCGGTGGCCGACTGGGTGATGATCCGTGCCTTGCCCGGTCTGTTCGTCTGGGCCGGCGCCGGCATCATTGTCGTCTCAACGCTCTACATCACCTGGCGCGAACACGTCCGGAACCAGGTGAAACCGCAGGCGCCGCCGAAGCCATTCTGAGCGCCTCCGCCCCGATGCGGGGGGATCACGTGACGCAAGGCCCGGGTTTGTCAGGGTGCAAACAAAAATCGCCCTTGTGAACGCGGAATGGATCATTTACTGTTCACAAAACGGAGTGCTGCTCATGGCCAAAGTCCTCGTCACCGGCGCGACCGGCTTCATTGCCGGGCATGTCATCCACCAGCTGGTCGAAGCCGGCCATGAAGTCACCGGAACCGCCCGCTCTGCCTCAAAGGCCAATGCGCTGAACAAGACCCTCAGCGCCTTTGCCGGCCATGACATCCGCGTCGCAATCCGCGCGGCTGACCTCTCCAGCGATGCGGGCTGGACCGAAGCCTGCGAGGGCATGGATTTTGTCCAGCACATCGCCTCCCCCATACCGGCCACCCTGCCGAAGGATGCCGACGATCTCATCGTGCCGGCCCATGACGGCGCCCTGCGCGTGCTGAAGGCCGCCAAGGCGGCCGGCGTGAAACGGGTCGTGATGACCTCCTCGATGGCGGCAATCGCTTATGGCTGGGGCGACAAGCGGCCCAAACTTCTGACCGAAGAGCATTGGTCAGATTCCGGCAACCTCGCCGACAATACGGCCTATACCCGTTCCAAGACGATCGCCGAGCGCGCCGCCTGGGCGTATGTCAACGGCGAGGGCAAGGGCCTCGAGCTGACCACCATCAACCCCGCCGCCGTGCTCGGCCCGGTGATGAGCGGGGACTTCTCCGCCTCGGTCGAAATCCTCACCCAGCTGCTCTCCGGCAAGCTGCCGGGCACGCCGCGCGTCGGCTTCGGCATCGTCGATGTGCGCGATGTCGCCGCCGCGCATGTGCTCGCCATGACGAACCCCGCAGCCGCCGGCGAACGTTTCCTCGTCTGCGACAGGTTCATGTGGTTCTCGGAAGTCGCCGATACGCTGCGCGGCCAGCTGCCGGCGGCTTATGAGAAGAAGCTGCCGAAGGGCGAACTCCCCGGCTGGGTGCTGAAGCTGATGGCGTACGCCAATCCGGCCGTGAAACAGGTGATCCCGGAACTGAACCGCGAGCGCCACGTCTCGAACGAGAAAGCGCGGCGCGTTCTCGGCTGGCAACCCCGCACGGCGGAAGAGGCGATCATCTCGGGCGCCAAGAGCCTGATCGCGCACAAGGCGGTGTGACCTCCAAGGAAGTCAAAGCGCGGTTTCAATGACTTGGATTGGGGCTGTACTGGCCGCCTGAGGCCCCACATTCGGACGCGTTCGGGCGAAGCTTCGCCAACGGGCTATTCTCTACTTGGGCTTTCCTTTGCGCCCCGGAAGTCTGCGGTCGCGTCGATTTTCGCCTGCGTCTGGTCCTAGGCCGACTCCCGTTCCCGCTGTGCCATCACCCGACGCTCCGCCGATATCGAAGCCGGGGCGGTCGACGGCGATGGGCGATGTGGTTGCCGGTTTGTCGGTTTTCTTTGTGGTCGGCGTCTCAGGTTTTTTGCTTGTCACGATCTTGTTCCTCGCTGGTGCGCTGGGAGGCGTATCTGGCGGCTATGGCCCCCTTACAACTCACCAGTCCGTATCGTGTTCGCGCCCTTGACTTGGTTGAGCTTGCCGAGGGTCGTCTCCAGGACGTGCTGCAACTTCTTGGCCGCACCCGACCATGCCCCTTCGAGCGTGTC
>JBGSOU010000401.1:0-4014 GCA_041739025.1 Hyphomonas sp. | reverse complement strand
CTGCGCCAGCAGGCCATATCCGGCGGCCCAGACGGCGGTCTGCGTGGAGACGGCCGTCAGCGGCTCCAGCAGCAGCGGATAGGCGGCGAGGCCGAGCAGCGAGCCGGCGTTCGAGGCGGCGTAGAGGTGATAGGGGTCGGCGGCGTCGGGGCGGCCGGACCGGGCATACCAGTTCTGGATCAATGGCGCGGTGGCCGAGATGACGGCGAAGGGCGGCGCGATGGAGACGATGAAGGTGCCCGCGAGCCAGAGGGCCGGGCGGGCCGGATCGGGATCGCCGAACAGGCCGGAGATCGACAGCGGCAGGACGAAGGCGGCGAGGCAGAGCAGCGCGGCATGGATGACGACCTGGGTGCGCACGGACGACACGCGCGCCAGGGCGTGGGCGTAGGCATAACCGGCGAGCAGGGCCGTCTGGAAACAGACGAGCGAGACGTTCCACACGGCGGGCGCGCCGCCGAGCAGGGGCGTCGCCATCTTGGCGAACATCGGCTGGACGAGGAAGACGAGGCTGGCCGAGAGAAAGATCGCGGCGACATAGGGCGTGGCCCCCGCGCGGGCCGAGAGGGCGGACAGTCCGCTGCGGCGGAGATTGAATGCAAGATCGCTCATCGTGGCAGGCCTCTGAATTGCGCTGCGCCAACTCTCTCCGGGCAGGGTTAAGGGAAAGTCATGCGATCGGTTGAGTTTGTTGTGTTTTGGTCAGGGGCTGTTAACGCTGCGGGCGCGCCGCCCCGTTCCGGTGGCGGCGCGGGAGGCTTTGCCGATGGCTGAAAAGTTTGAACGCCACCGTCAGGCCTGGACGACCGACGAGGTGCAGAAGCTGCACCTGCTGGCCGGCAAGGGCATGAGCCTGAAAGCGATCAGCAAGGCGCTGACCCGCAGCGAGGAATCGGTGCAAGCGCGCGCCAAGATCGACAAGCTGAAGATTTCGAAGATGCGATAGCGGCGGGGGCTTTCGAGCCTCCCGAAAGCGGCGTCTGGCCGGGTTGTCGATCGCGCGTGCTTGCCTTTGCCGGGGCAGGGGCGCACGCAGGGAACATGACCGACACCATCGACGCGATCGTTACCCGGATCCACGCTCTCGAACTCGAACTTGAAGCAGAGTTCGCCAAGCAGCGCGCAGGCCTTCGCTACGGCCTGGAGCATGGAAAGGTGCTGTTCGAAGAGGACTTGTTGCGCCGTCATCGCGAATTGCAGACAGGCCTGGCGCGCTACCTGCTGAAGGCGCGCCCGCTGGTGGCGCTCAGTGCGCCAATCATCTACTCGCTGATCATCCCCTTCCTGATCGTCGATGCCTGGGCTTCAATCTATCAGGCGATCTGTTTTCGCGTGTATCGAATCCCGCAGGTGCCACGCGGCCGGTACCTGGTGTTCGATCGAGCTGGACTTCGATACCTCAACGCGCTCGAAAAGCTCAATTGCGCCTATTGTTCCTATGTCAACGGCGTGATCGCCTATGTCAGAGAAATCGGTTCGCGGACTGAGCAATACTGGTGCCCGATCAAGCACGCGCGCCGCATTCTGGGTGCCCACGCGCGCTATTCCGGTTTCGAGGAATTCGGTCAGGGCGAGCAATACCGCGACAAGCTGCGGTCCTTGAGAGACAAGCTGGCGTCAGAACAAGAAGAGCCCGCGCCCGCCGATCGCGCCTGACGCGTCTCTTCGCCGCGAGGGCCGGGCAGCTCGAAGCCGTTACGGCGTCTGCGTGCCCGCGAGCCGGGCCAGTTCCTCCGCCGAGAACATCCTCGCCCGCGACAGGAAGCGAAGCTCCCGGCCGTTGTCGAGCGAGAACATTCCGCCCCGGCCCGGCACGACATCGAGGATCAACTGGGTATGCCTCCAGGCCTCGAACTGGCCGGATGAAATGTAGACCGGTACGCCGTCCACCTCGCCGAGGCAGACGTCATGATCTCCGATCCGGAACTCGGCTGCCGGATAGCACATCGGGCTGGAGCCATCGCAGCATCCTCCGGACTGATGGAAGAGAATGTCCGGGTATTCCTTGCGGATGTCGGCAATCAGGTCGCGCGCCGGACGGTGCGGTGGCCCGGGTGCATCCCGATTGCGGCGCCTCGTCCTGCGGGGCAGGCGCCGCAATCGGTTGCCGGTTCAAGGCTGAACGGGCGGCAAAGCTGCGGCGATCAGAAGAACCCCAGTTTCCGGGGCGAATAGGAGACGAGCATGTTCTTGGTCTGCTGATAGTGGTCGAGCATCTTCGAGTGGTTTTCGCGGCCGATGCCCGACTGCTTGTAGCCGCCGAACGCGGCGTGCGCCGGGTAGGCATGATAGCAGTTGGTCCAGACGCGTCCGGCCTGGATGGCGCGGCCGAACCGGTAGCAGGTATTTGCGTCGCGGCTCCACACGCCAGCGCCCAGGCCGTAGAGCGTGTCATTGGCGATGGCGAGCGCGTCGGCATCATCCTTGAACGTCGTCACCGAGACGACCGGTCCGAAGATCTCCTCCTGGAAGACGCGCATCTTGTTGTGCCCCCTGAGCACGGTCGGCTCGACATAATAGCCGCCCGCCAGAGCGCCGCCATGCGCGGCCGCCTTGCCGCCGATCAGGACTTCGGCGCCTTCCTGCCGGCCGATGTCGAAGTAGGAGAGGATCTTCTCCCTCTGCTCGGAGGAGGCCTGCGCGCCGACCATCGTCGATGGGTCGAGCGGATTGCCCAGCTTGATGGCCGCCACCCGCTTGAGTGCCCGCTCCATGAACCGGTCATAGATCGACTCATGGATCAGCGCGCGCGACGGGCAGGTACAGACTTCACCCTGGTTCAGGGCGAACATCACGAACCCTTCGATGGCCTTGTCGAGATAGTCATCATCTTCGCGCATGACGTCGGCGAAGAAGATGTTCGGCGATTTTCCGCCGAGTTCCAGCGTGACCGGAATGAGGTTTTCGGAGGCATATTGCATGATGAGGCGGCCGGTGGTCGTCTCGCCCGTGAACGCAATCTTGGCGATGCGCTTGCTTGTCGCCAGCGGCTTGCCCGCCTCCAGGCCAAATCCATTGACGATATTGAGCACGCCGGGGGGCAGCAGGTCGCCGATCAGTTCGGCAAACACAAGGATCGAGGCGGGGGTCTGCTCGGCCGGCTTGAGGACGACACAGTTGCCTGCCGCCAGCGCCGGGGCGAGCTTCCAGACCGCCATCAGGAGCGGGAAATTCCATGGGATGATCTGTCCGACGACGCCGAGCGGTTCGTGGAAATGGTAGGCCACCGTGTCGTTGTCGATTTCGCTGATCCCGCCTTCCTGCGCGCGGATGCAGCCTGCAAAATAGCGGAAGTGATCGACGGCGAGTGGCAGGTCGGCCGCCATTGTCTCGCGGATCGGCTTGCCATTGTCCCAGGTTTCGCAGGTTGCCAGAAGCTCGAGGTTCGCCTCCATCCGGTCTGCGATCAGGTTGAGTATCCGGGCTCGTTCGGCCACCGAGGTGCGGCCCCAAGCGTCTTTCGCCGCATGGGCGGCATCCAGGGCGGCGTTGATGTCGCCCGCGTCGGACCGCGCGACCGAACAGAGGGTCTTGCCGGTGATGGGCGACGGATTGTCAAAGTACCGTCCGGCGATCGGGGCGACGAATTTGCCGCCGATGAAGTTGTCGTAGCGCGCCTTGAACGGCGACGTCATGGACGTCATGTCGAGCGTTTCGGTATCGGCCATTTGCTGTTTCCTCCAGTTGGCTCTTCGTCGTGTGCGAAGACTGGAGACGAGGATGGGCGCGACCGGGCCGCCCGTCATCCCGTGGCCGGCGCCGAACGGCCGGCAAGTGTCTCATTCCTGAGACAGATTGAAGAGCGAAGGTTCAGCCTGTGGCAAGGCCGAGGCGTTCCATCCGGCGGTAGACTGTTGCGCGGCTGATCCCGAGGGCCCGTGCCGCCGCTGCAATATTGCCATCCGCGCGGGCAATCGCCCGCTTGAGCTCGCGCCGTTCTGCACTGTCAAGCCCGACGCCGCGCTGCTCGGAATCTCCGAAGATGTCGCCGGCCGGCCGGTGCGCCGCCAGGGG
>JBGSOU010000398.1:0-2448 GCA_041739025.1 Hyphomonas sp. | reverse complement strand
TGCGCCGGCGGCCTTCTCCTTGCCGAGCGACCAGCGCAGGGCCATTTCGAGCGACAGGATGGCGGCGCAGGGGTTGGCAATGCCCTGCCCCGCAATGTCCGGCGCCGAGCCGTGGACAGGCTCGTAGAGGCCGGGCGTTCCGGGCGCGCCGAGCGAGGCCGAGGGCAGCATGCCGATCGAGCCGGTCAGCATCGCGGCTTCGTCCGAGAGGATGTCGCCAAAGAGGTTGTCGGCCAGGATTACGTCGAACTGTTTGGGATGGCGCACGAGTTCCATCGCGCAGGCGTCCGCATACATGTGGCTGAGGGCGACACCGCCGCCGAATTCGGCATGCGCGAGCGTGACTTCCTGGCGCCAGAACAGGCCGGATTCCATGACGTTGGATTTTTCGACCGACAGGACACGGCCGTCGCGGCCGCGCGCAATGTCGAAGGCGACGCGGGCGACGCGCTCGATTTCGGGATGGGTATAGATGGCGGTGTCATAGCCGCGGCGCAGGCCACCTTCTTCATCGATGCCGCGCGGCGTGCCGAAATAGACCCCGCCGGTCAGTTCACGGACGATCATCAGGTCGAGGCCTTCGACATGCTCGCGCTTCAGGCTGGAGGCGTCCACGAGCGCCGGAAAGCAGAAGGCGGGCCGGAGGTTTGCGAACACGTCGAGCCCCTTGCGCAGGGCGAGGAGGCCGGCCTCGGGGCGTTGGTTGCGCGCGGCGCCGGTCCATTTCGGGCCACCGACGGCGCCGAGCAGGACGGCGTCCGATTTCCGGGCGCGCTCCAACGTTTCATCTGTCAGCGGTGTGCCGTGTGCATCAAAGCTGGCGCCGCCGACGAGGCCGGTTTCAATCTCGATATCCGCCACGAGCAGTTCGGCGATGCGGCGGGCCTCGGCGATGACTTCCGGGCCGATGCCGTCGCCCGGCAGGAGGAGGAGTTTCTTCTTCATGGTCCGGGATCTCCGTGCGCAGCGGTGGTGACGGGGTCAGTAGCGAGCCGGGCGGCGGCGCGCAACCGGGGTCAGACCGGCTCGGGCTCGGCCTCATACAGGCGCAGCGACCGGTCCGTTATGCCAAGCTCGGGAAAGAAGGCCCGCCAGGTCGCCATGTGCGCGGCCTTGAAGTGCGCCGCGAGGGCCTCGCGGCTGGCCCAGCGCTCGGTAACGCGGACGAGGCCGGGGTCCAGCACATCGACCGCGTAGGCATAGTCGATGCAGCCGTCTTCGGCTCGGCTGGCCCGGATCATCTGTTCCATGACCGGGCGGGCCGCTTCAAGGTTTTCCGGCGGCATGCGGACCGTGCCTTCGATGACGATCACGGGGCGGGCTCGAGCCAGGGGGTGGCGGCGCGGCGGCGGGATTCGAAAGCGTCGATCTCGGGCGCCGAGGTGAGCGAGGCGCCGATCTCGTCGAGGCCGGCCAACAGGTTCGACTTGCGGCCGGGATCGATCTCGAACCGGTGCACGTCGCCGTCCGGCGTGGTGACCGTCTGGGTTGCGAGATCGACCGTGAAGACATGGTTGGCGCCGCCCGCTTCCTTTGCCAGCTTCTCGCAGACGTCCACCGGCAGACGGACCGGCAGGATGCCGTTCTTGTAGCAGTTGTTGTGGAAGATGTCGGCAAAGCTCGGCGCGATGACGCAGGTGATGCCCTGGTCCAGCAGCGCCCAGGGCGCGTGTTCGCGCGACGAGCCGCAGCCGAAATTCTCCCCCGCGATCAGGATCGACGCCTTGGCATAGGCGGGCTTGTTGAGCACGAAATCCGGGTTGGGCGAGCCATCCGCGTTGGTTTTCAGCTCATGGAACAGACCGGTGGCGAGGCCCGTCCGGGTCGTCGTTTTCAGGAACTGTTTCGGGATGATCATGTCGGTGTCGACGTTCGACATCGGCTTGCCCTTCTCGAGAAGGGGCGCGGCGGTTCCGGTGAGGGCGGTGAAAGGGGTCATGCGGCCAGTTTAATCAGCCACGCCGGAAATGAACAGGGTGGGCACGTTCATTGTACCGTCGCGGACGGTGAAGACCTGCGTTCCGGCGCGCCGGCCGGTGCGCACGTCCGAGACATTGAAGCCCTTGGCGGCCAGGCGGGCGTGCGCCGCCTCGATGTCGCCGACGCGCCAGGTGAGGCCCCAGAAACTGTCCGGCCCAGCAGCATCCTCCCCCTGCCCCAACCGGTGCGCGATCTCGACCGTCAGGCCACCGGTGCGGAAGAAGATGAGGCGCACGCCCCATTCCGGTGCCGACCGGTCGAGCGCCAGGCGCAGGCCGAGCTTGGCGCCGTAGAGCGCCATCGCACGGTCGGGGTTCGGCGTGTTGATGACGAGATGATCGAGCGCGTGGACATGGCCGAGCGGGACTTCGGCGGGCTCGATGGCGCCGTCCAGCGGCTCGACGAAGAACCAGCGGATCGACGCCGTATACTCCTGCGGCGTGCGGAAGCTACGCCACGCCCGGCGCG
>JBGSOU010000384.1:0-2641 GCA_041739025.1 Hyphomonas sp. | reverse complement strand
CGCTTTCGGACACATTTTTGCGGGCGGTTATGCGGCGGTGTCCGCTGCGCATTCGGTGGCGGCATCCGCAATGCCGGTGACCGGCAGACCGTTTTCGTGCTGGAACGCGACGACGGCGCGCCGGGTGCCCTGCCCGAAGATGCCATCAATGCCGTTGGTGCTGTAGCCCAGCGCGGTGAGATCTGTCTGCAGCGCACGAACCCGGTCCCCCTTGCTGCCTACGGCGAGCGGTTTGAGGGACGGCGACGGCGGGGTGGGTTCCGGCGCGACATTCTGGGGCGCCTGAGTGATCGACAGCGCGGTCTCGGTCCACAGGATGCGGAGGTCTTCGTGATTGGCGGCAACCGTATCGTTCGGGTTGCCGCGGTTGACGCCGCGCGAGACTTTCACGGCATCGTTCTGGTCGGCATAGGCATTCAGGCCATTGGCTTTCCAGAAGGCGGCGGCGACTTCGATGGATTTGGTGAGGTCGCGCTTGAGGATATCCGGGTCGTTGACGAGATCGACACCAGACACTTCGGCGTAGCGGGTATAGTTGGCACGGCCTGTCAGCTGGATGAAACCGCGCCCCCGGAATTTCCAGCCATCGCCGGGCTCGGTGTTGCCGAGGTCGGCGCGGCCGCCATACACGGTGTTGGCGATCAGTTCCGGCTTGCGGGCGTGCTGTTTGGCAAGATCGGGATTGCGGCGATAGACGCGAAACGTCTCCTTCAATCCCGTCTCGGAATAGTTGAGACCTTCTTCGGTATACTTGAACCAGCCGGTTTCAACGAGGCCCTGGCCGAAGAAGTGGCCGAGGCGCAGCGGCGTATTGATGTCGTATTCTTCCAGCTTCGGCCAGGCGTCGATGATCGCCTTGATATAGCGGCCCTGCGTCGTCAGCTGCAGGATGTCCCAGCCTTTGCGGCCCGGCAGGAGGCGCGCGATCTTGTCGAGATCGATCTCGCCAACCCCTTTGATGGTCACGATTTTTGCCACGGCCTGTCCCTCCCGATCCGGTGCAGCTGGGCTGCTCCATCGCGAAAGACTATAGCCGGGTTTGCGACGAAATCGTGATCAACCGCCTCAAGGCTGGCGGCGTTTGGCGTCCAGCAGGCTGCCGGCGACAAGGCCGGCGACCGCTGCAACCAGCAGCGACCGGGGCGAACCATCGGCCGCGAAGCCGGACAGGGCGTCGAGGGCAGCCATCACGGGATCCGGTGAGGCTGCAGCCGGCGGGCGGGACACCGCCTTCGATTGCCACGCACCGATGAGGAGAACCGCGCCCGCCGCGACAACCAGGCTGCCGGCCAGCACGGCCAGGGCGGCCCAGGGGCTCATGTGCTCCGCCAGATAGACGGCCAGCGCGGCCACACCGGCCAGATAGGCCGTGAACAGCAGGACACCGGCCAGGATGATGTAGCCGGCGCTTCGGGTTTTGCGTGCGACGGCGGCGCCCGCAGCATTGCCGGACAGGGACAGAAGAAGGGAAAGGAGCGGCTGCACGCGCGGACCGGCCGGCCTAGCGCCGCATCAAGAGCGAGATGAGGAAGCCCAGCCCGAACGCCAACGCCAGCGATTGCAGCGGATGTTCGCGGGTATTGGTTTCGATCACCTGCTCGGCTGTTCCGGCCTTCTTGCGGATTTCATTCAGCGCGCCGCGCAGGTCCGCCATCAGGTCTTCCGCCGTTTCGCCGATCTTGCCCTTCACATCCGCAACTTCGTCTTCGGCCTTGTGGGCGAGCGCCTTCATGATCTCGTCCATGTCCGCGCGAAGGGAATCGAGTTTGGCCTCAAGGTCCCGGGTGGAAGCGGACTTGGGGCGTTTTGGCGAATCGGCAGCGGAATCGGACATATCGGGCACCTTCGGATCGGCGCGTCATTCCGGCATCGCAGCCTCAGACAGCGCAGGAACGCCCTCTTTTAACCAAGAAGGCTGAAGCCTGAGTATAAAGCATGGATCAAATTGAACCGACCACCCGGTTCCTGCAGCCGGAATGCAGGCGCCGCCGCGCTCAGCCCTTCTGGAGGCGGCCGCGCATGAGTTCCAGCCAGAGTTGCTGGCGGTGAACCATCGAGATCAGATCGCCGGGGTCGCCCTGCTCGATCAGCCGGTCCAGCCAGAGACCAAGCACAGTCGCCTGCGAGTCGATCCAGTCGCCGAGGGGGCCCGCCTTGATTGCCGGGGAGGAGACGGCGTGCAAAGGCGGGAGGGGCGCGTAAGGACAGGACTGGCAATCGGCCGCCACCGGATGCGCCTCCGTCTGCCCGGTGGGGGCGTTCCGGACGGGATCGGCATCGACGTGACGGGCCTGGCGCATGGCTTGGTCTCCAGTTTTGCGAATAATTCTCAATCGCAAATATTCCGGCCGAAGTCAAGCGCGCAGTGATCGTGTCGAAGTGTCCCGAAGGAAACGGTTCACAAGGCCCGGCGGTATGCCTTAAACCCCTGCCCATGGCTGATGACATCCTCCCCTTTAGTTCCGCATTTCCCGAAGCAAATGAAGCCGACTGGCTGCGCGAGGTCGAAAAGGCCTTGAAGGGCAAAGGCGCCGAGACGCTGACCCGCAAGACGGCGGACGGCCTCGGCATCAAGGCGCTGTACCGCGAAAGTGATTTCGCGGCGGCGGCCGATCCGCTGGGCGTGCCCGGCGCGGCGCCC
>JBGSOU010000380.1:0-1814 GCA_041739025.1 Hyphomonas sp. | reverse complement strand
AGGCGGCGTACGTCCGCGCCTTCCGGATCGCGCAGGTCTGCGCCCATCGTGAATGTTTCGGCGCGGCCGGTGAGGATCACGGCGGACATCGCCGGGTCGCCCGCAAACCGGCGCGCGGCCTCCGTCAGCTCACGCATCAGTTTCTGGCTGAGCGCATTGGCCTTGGCGCCGGTGTCAAACGTTACCGTGGCCACGCGGCCTGCGGTTTCGATCCTGACGAGATCGAGTCTCATCCGGCGGGGCGTTCTTCGGGCAGCAGCGATGCGGCGTGGCGAATGAACTTGGCCAGCTTTTCGGCGCTCTCGGCGCCCTGCACGGCGACGCGCCGGTTGGCGATATAGGTCGGCACGCCGGAAATGCCCATCTGGCGGAAGGTGTCGGCTTCGGCGCGCACGGCTTCGGTGTCGGCGCTGGATTTCAGGAGCGCTGCGACAATGTCCGGCTCCAGATCAATCTGGCGGGCCACATCGATCAGGACGGCAGGGTTTCCGATGTCGCGTGCGTCTTCGAAATAGGCCTTGAACAAGGCCTCCTTGGCGGCGGCGCCCTTGTCCTGGCCTTGCGCCCAGCGCACCAGCCGGTGCGCGTCGAAGCTGTTCGGGCGGTGCGTGATGGCGTCGAACCGGTAGGGGATGCCTTCGGCTTCGCCATAATCGACCAGCGCCTGCCGCATCATCGCCATCCGCTCCTTGCCTTCCGGCGAGGAGACCCGGCTAGACATGTAAGCCTTGTAGTCCACGCCCTCGGCGGGAATCGTGGGGTCGAGTTCGTAGGGGCGGAAGAGCAGCTGGACATCCACCTCCGGCGCAAGCGCGCGCGCCGCCTCGATGCGGCGCAGGCCCAGCCAGCACCAGGGGCAGACAAGATCGGATACCATTTCGATGACGACGGTCATGGCGGGACTATAATCCAGCTGCCGGGGCGCGTCACCTTTCGGGTGAGCTTTCCGTTGCGTCGGGGTCGAAGCCGCGGATTTCCATGGCGCGGCGGATGTCGCGGGCGAGCCAGACGTCGGGCTTCGGCTCCGGCTTGCGGCGGATTTCGAGCCCGAAGGGGAGTGACACGCTTTCGGCCTTGACCGGCGGCACAAGTTCCGGTCCGGCAAAGATCGTTTTCGGCGCCGGCTCCGGAACCAGCGCAGCGACGAGGAAGCCAAGGGCGACGAAGCCGCCGGCCCAGACGTTCGACTTGAACACGCCGAGCGCGGCCGGCTCGCCGCCGGATTTCAATCGGGCCGTTTGCCAGATCCCGTGGCCAAGGAAGACCAGCGCGGTGATCGCGCCGATCCGTCCGGCATCGTTGAGCACCGCCGCGAGCGCGATCAGGGCGGCGGCGCCGATGTGGAAGCAGAAGGAGATCAGCACGGCCCGCTTGCCGAACAGGCGTGCGGTCGAGCGCACGCCGATCAGCGCGTCGTCTTCGCGGTCCTGCAGGGCGTAGATCGTGTCATAGGCGACGGTCCAGAGCGCGAGGCCGAAATACAGGATGTAGACCGGGCCGGTGATCAGGCTGGCGGTCGCGGCGCCGACCAGCACACCCCAGTTGAAGGTGAGGCCCAGCCAGGCCTGCGGCCACCAGGTGACGCGCTTGGCATAAGGGTAGACCGCGACCAGCGGCAGGGAGAGCAGCGCGGTGAGCTTGGCGTCGCCGGGCAGCAGCAGCCAGACCACGAATCTGACCCCGAGCAGGGCCAGCAGGAAGAAGTAGGCCTGCTTGACGCTGACCGCGCCGGACGGGATGGGCCGCAGCGCCGTGCGCGCGACCTTCGCGTCAAAGTCCCGGTCGGTGATGTCATTCCAGGTGCAACCGGCGCC
>JBGSOU010000368.1:0-2628 GCA_041739025.1 Hyphomonas sp. | reverse complement strand
CTGCGCCGCGCAAAGCCGGGCCCGTTCCAGGCCCTGCGCCAGCCGCCGCTCATAGCCGGCAATCACCGCCGCCTTGCTCTCGAAGAAGGCTTTGGCGTCCGCCGCGCCTTCCTCCGTGCACTGCGATCCGGCATACCCGGCGAGCTGCTGCTTTCGGACCTCCGGCAGCTTTCCGACCAGGTCGTCGAACGTGTCCTTGAACGCCGCCCAGACCGTCGCGGTTGCATCGGTATTGCTGAACGCGCCGCCGAGAAGGGTCGCCAGTTCGGACGACGTGTACGGCAGGTTCACCGCCCCGCCCACGATCTCGCCCGCAAGGCGCGGCTCGGCGTTCGCCACCAGCGCGCGGAAAATGCTTGCCCGTTCGGCCTGGTCGCCGGACTTGAAGGCATAGTCCAGCGCAGGCTCGATGAAGGCCCAGCCTTCCTGCTTCGCGCCAAGGCCGAATGCCGTTGAGAGGTCCTGGGCCGGCAATGCGTCCGGGTCCGCCGGCACGCCCAGCCCGATCTTCGCCTTCGCGCTGTCGATCAGCTGCGTTCGCGCCGCCGGGCGTTCGCCATACTGGACCAGCAGGCCCGCAAGGCCCGTCTGAAGCAGTTTCTCGCGGTCCGTGAGTCTTGCCTCCGGCTTCGCCGTCAGTCTCGCCTCCAGCGGCGCATAGGTCTTCTCGATCCAGGCCGAGAGGTTCTTCTGGCCTGCTGCGTCAAGGCGCGCATGGTAGCCCTTCAGCGTGTCAAACGGTTGTCCCGCCGCTGCCGCCTCGCCGGTAGCCGACGCTTCCAGCCCGTCCAGCAGCGTATCCGCCGTCACGGCGCCAGCGCCGAAGCCCGCCATCAGCGAGTCGACAAACACCATCTGTTCGCCAGCGGACAGTTTCCCGAAGCCGGCCGTCAGCTTTGCGGCCGAGGCATCATCCAGCGCGTAGCGCCAATACCCCGTGCCGCCTGCATTCGGCATCACGAAATCCGGACACGCATCCAGCGCCACGGTCTCGGTCTTCGCCTTCAGCATCTGGCGGACGACGGTGCTCTCGTTGCCGGTCTGGACGCGCGCCGAGAACGGCACCTGCCAGGTTGATCCTGCGCGGTCGATTTCCGATCCGAGCGGTGCATAACGGCTCTGCGTCACGCGCATCGCCGCGCCTTCGTCCGTGCACGACACCGTGACGTCCAGCATCGGAATGCCGGGCTGCTCGATGAAGGTCCGGAAGCTCTCGGTGATCGCCGTGTCGCCAGCGCCTTCGGCCAGTGCCGCCATGAAATCTTCAGCGTCGGCCACCTTGTCCGTGAACCGGCACATGTAGATGCGGATCCCCTCGCGGAACGGGTCTTCGCCGATATAGGTCTCGAACATGTTCAGCACGCTGCCACCCTTCTGGTAGGTGATGGCGTCGAAGGCATCATTGATGTCGCCATTGGTCAGCACCGGATTGCGAACCGTGCGCACGGATTTCAGGCCGTCGCCGCCCATCGCGCCAAGCCCGCCGGCAATCGGGTTGAGGTTCCATGCGCCGCCCGGATCAATCGCGTGCATGGTCTTGTTCGCCATCCAGGTCGCGAAGGCCTCGTTCAGCCAGATGTCGTTCCACCATTCCGGTGTCACGAGGTTGCCGAACCACTGGTGCGCCAGTTCGTGCGCATGCGTGGAATAGACGCCCCGGCGCTGCGACAGCGGCGTGCCCGCATCGATCAGCAGCGCGGATTCGCGGTAGACGATTGCGCCCGCATTCTCCATCGCGCCATAGGCATAGTCGGGTGCGGCAATCAGGTCGAGTTTGCCATAGGGGTAGGGCTGGGCGAAATACTGTTCCTGGAACAGCACCATGTCTTCGGTGATCGCCAGAACGTCGGCGGTCTTGTTGATCTTGCCCTTGGCCGTGAAGGCCCGCAGCGGGATTTCCGCCTGCCGGTCCGGCGAGGTCGAAATGGAGGGGCCGGAAACCTCCTCATACGGACCGATCGCCAGCGCAATCAGGTAGGACTGGATCGGCCGCGTCGGCAGGAATTCATGCTCGACGAACCCGTCACCCAGATTGCGCGCCTGGCGCTCCACTGCGTTGGCAATCACCTTGTCGCCTTCCGGCGCCGTCACCGTCATCACCCAGGGCGTCTTGAAGCGCGGCTCGTCAAAGCTCGGCACCATCCGGCGCGCGTCGATGTCTTCCATCTGCGTGACGAGATAGTCCGTGCCGCCCTGCGTCACCTTGTAGAGGCCTGCGAGCGAGAAATTGTACGGCGCCGTATAGTCGATCACCAGCGTGGCGCTGCCGGCCGGCAGCGGCGAGGCGAAGTCGAGCGCGCTGACGCCGCCTTCGCCCTGGTCGCCGGTGAACGTCGCGGGCACTTCGCGCCCATCCGGCAGGCGGGCAAAGGCCGTCAGGATGTCCTGGTCGACCGAGTGCAGCCAGATGCGCGCATGCGGCATGTCCAGCGTCACGTCGATCTCGACCGAGCCGGAGAAGGTCTCGGCCTTTGGGTCGGTCTTGAGGTTCACCCGGTAGACCGTCGGCGTCACGCCTTCGGGCAATTGCCCCAGGGGCGGCTGTTCCAGTTTCACCGGCGGGGCTGCGGGGCGGGCGGTCCCGCCGCAGGCGCCGAGGGCCAGAACGGAGACAGCGCCGGCAAGGGC
>JBGSOU010000342.1:0-7220 GCA_041739025.1 Hyphomonas sp. | reverse complement strand
GGCGCCTCGCGGCAGAATCCCCGGACGCCTATGCCGCCCGCCTGAAGGCCTGGTGGTCACCGCGCCGCTGAGACCCAACGGAAACGGGCCGCAGCGTTCTGCTGCGGCCCGACCGTAATCTCCGCCGAAGCGGCAGTTTAGAAGGCGTAGCGGGCCATGACCTGGAAGACCGGGCCGGCTTCTTCGCTCTCGAGTTCGTACTCGTCGAAGTCGCGGTCCAACTGGTCGCCGATGGTGTCGAACTTGTTGAAGATCTCTTCTTTCTTGCCATTCAGAAGGTTCGAGCCGACTGCGCGGATCGTGAAGGCTTCACCGAAGCTTTTTTCAACAAAGATCTCGAGGTCTGCACCATACGAAGTCGTGACTTCTTCGGCCGCGATCCGGCCGAACGCATCACCCTGCTTGCGGTATGTCGCACCGAAAGCTGCTTCGAGCGACGGCAGATCGTGAACAAATCCGAAGTTGTAGACATACTCGGATTGGTCATTGAACCGGCGCTCGCCTGCGAAGTCATCGATCTCGCTGTCGAGGAAGGAGACGTTTGCAAACACGCCCGTATTCGGCAGGCCGAAAGCGGTCAGTGGCGAGGACAGGTCAAACTCGATACCGTACACCTTGCCGTCGCCCGCGTTGACTGGCGTAAGGAGGAAGGAATTCGGATCGTACACAGCGAGTGCGGCCGGATCGCCAGCCAAGGCCTGCTCGCAAGTGAAGCCTTCATCGTCTTCGAAATCACCACAATACTCATCCGATGGAAGACCGGTGTTGGCGACTTCGATCAGGTCCGACACATCGCGGTAGAAGACGTTCACACCGAACACCCCCGCTTTGCCGATCCGGCGCTCATAGCCGATATCAAGACCATAAGCGCTTTCCGGCTCAAGGTCCGGATTGCCGATGAAATCGTTGTCGCCATATTCGCCTTCCAGCAGGGTGGGCGACACGAAGTTGAAGTTCGGGCGGCGGACGGTCCGCGCAACCGATGCCGAAAGACGGTCGGCTTCGGTGATGTCGAACTTGATGTGCGCCGAAGGAAGGAAGAAGGCGTAATCGGAGCTGGTGTTCTGAAGCGCTGCGTCGGCGGTCTGATCGTTGATCGTCACGTCCGTGGTTTCGTAGCGCACACCGGTTTCC
This sequence comes from Hyphomonas sp., assembly GCA_041739025.1. GTDB lineage: Bacteria > Pseudomonadota > Alphaproteobacteria > Caulobacterales > Hyphomonadaceae > Hyphomonas. Next base: position 6,086 of record JBGSOU010000342.1, on the reverse strand, counting down.
CAAGACAGGCGGCCCATTTCACCGTCCGCCACGACGAATGCATCGAGGCGGTCTTCCTCGATGGTGCTGAGGCCGCCAGCAACGGGCGAGAAGCCTGCATACGAGAGGCCGAAATCTTCCGGTCGGTCCGAAAATTGATTGTAGCTGGTCAGCGCATCGAGATCCAGTTCGTCTTCTGCTTCAAGAATTGAAGTGGACCGTTCTTTGGCCTGGTAGAAGACGCCGAAGCCAATGTTCACGTCGTTCGCAAGTTGGAACTTGTGGTCGATTTGGGCCGACGTTTCTTCATCGACGATATTGGAGTTGACGGTTGCGCCTTCCAGCACCGGCACTTCGCCGTCATCGTAGTCGACGTCAAAATCGATTTCTTCTTCGTACTCCGTCTGTTCATCGTCGAATTTGGCAAAGCCAATTTTGAATGTGGTTTCGCCGAGCGCCCAGTCGCGCTCGTAACGGCTGCGCAGGCTGTAGTTTGTCTGGTCGATGCCGTTTACGTTCGAGTTGTCCGTGAGCAGGTTGCCGTCGGGCAGGGGGCCTGTGATGGCAGACGGATCGTCATATTCGAAAGAGCGTTCAGTTTCGAGACGATCCGTGTACACATAGAAGCCACCGATCTCGAAATCATAATCAGCCGCATCGATCGAGTATTCAGCGTTGAACGAATAGTCTGTGCCGTCTCGCGTGTCGGTCTGGTCTTCGCGGTTGTCGAAGTCATCCGTGCGGAAATCCGGATTGTTTTCCGGGCTGTCGCCATACCGCAGGGATTTCTTGATTTTCGGGTTGTAACGGCCCTGCAGGTTGCCGCCGATGATCAGGCGGCCCGGGCCCACTGCGCCGCCATACACAGCACCAAGGCTCTCCTTGAACTCGCCATCGTCAAAGCGAAGGACGCCAGCGCGAACGTACCCGCCGTCGAGCTCATAGCCGTCGCGCAGTACGATGTTTAGCGTTCCGGCGAGCGCATCGCCCGAACGGCGCGCCGAGGAGGAGCGCACGATTTCAACGCGGTCGATCAGTTCGGCCGGGATACGGTCGAGGAAGAACGAACGGTCGGCGCTGGAGCCCGGCACTTTTTCGCCGTTGATCAGGATCTGGGTATAGCCGGGATCAAGACCGCGCAGGCGGGCGCCGTCGCTTTCGATCACGTCGGACAGGAAGGTGACCGAGGGCACGCGCTTCAGGGCGTCGCCGGCGGTCAGCGGCTCAAAGCGCTGGAAGTAGTCCTAGCCATATTCGAGCGTCTGGACCGTCTCTTCGCTGCGGTTGCGATAGGTGATCTCGCCCTGCACGACCACGGTTTCGGCGCGCAGGATCGGATCTTCGTCTTCGGTCGCCGGCGCCGGGGCCGTCTGGGCCGTGGCGGAGAGGACCGTGCCGAGGCACAGAGTGAAGAGGCTCGCGCTGGCGAGAAGGTTGAGTTTGGTTTTCATGGTTGACCCCAGTTGCAACTGGAGCGCCGCTACCACCCGTTCTTCGCAAACAAGTGACGGATTGATACAAGTTTTGTGACAGTCGCTTTTTCGTCACAGCTGCGCGATAAGCCGCCGCCAAGCTCACCGATTCTCATCCCAAGGAAGGAAAACCGCCCATGATGCGTCCCCGTCTTCTTGCTGCTGCCAGCGCCCTGGCGGTTCTTGCCGCCTGTGTTTCCGCCCCTCCGGTGATTGATGGCCAGGCGCTGGTCGTTGCGTCGGTCGAGACCGCGCCTGCGGGCAGCCGCGGCGACGCGGCGGACGATCCGGCGGTGTGGCGTCATCCGGGCGACGCCGCGAAGTCCCTGATCCTGGGCACCAACAAGCAGGAAGGCCTGGTCGTCTACACGCTGGACGGCGCCGAAGCCCAGCGCCTGCCGATCGGCCGGATCAACAATGTCGATCTGCGCCAGGCCCCGGACCGCTCGCATGACCTGGCCTTCGCCAGCAACGATCAGACCAATGCCATCTCGGTCTTCCAGATCGACCGCGCGACGGGCGAGGTCTCGCACCGGGGCGATGTGCCGGTCACCACGATCGAGCCTTACGGCATCTGTTCAGGCCGCGAGGACCAGACCGATTATGCCGCCGTCACCTACAAGGATGGCACGGTCGAAGTCTGGACCATTTCAGCCGGCCCGGAGGCGCCCACCGGGCAGCTGGTGAAAACCGTGAAGCTGGCCACCCAGCTGGAAGGTTGCGTGTTCGACGAGACGCAAGGCCTTCTGTTTGTCGGCGAGGAAGGCCGGGGCCTCTGGAAAGTGGCCTACCGCGAAACCGCGCCTGTTCCTGAACTGATCGATGAAGTCGGCGGCAAGGCCGGCCTGGTGGCCGATGTCGAGGGCGTGTCGCTCTGGCGCGGCAAGGACGGCGCGGGCTGGATTGTCGTCTCGGCCCAGACCGACAACCGTTTCGTGGTGTATGACCGCGCGGCGCCGCACGCACCGCGCGGCAGCTTCTCGGTCGGCGAGAACAAGACGCTCGGAATCGACGCCGTGACGCACACGGACGGTCTTGATGTCCTCTCCGGCGCCCTGCCCGGTTACCCGCGCGGCGTGTTCGTCACGCAGGATGACGGCAACCCGAAATCCGGCCAGGACCAGAATTTCAAGGTCGTGAACTGGGCCGATATCGAAGCCGCCCTCGGCCTGCCGGTGCTCGAAGCCGAGTAAGCACCGGCCAGCCGGACGCCCTACTTCAAGGCCGTCTCGAACACCTTGGCATAGTCATCCGCGCTCATCGGGCGCGGATTGCCGAAGTGGGCGAGATCCTTGAGGGCGTAGTCGACGATACCCGGGCCGTCCGAGGCGTCGAGCCCCATCGCGGTCAGGTTCTTCGGAATGCCGATGTCGTTGTTGAGGTCCTGGATGGCGTCGGCGAGGTCAGCGCCGGCCTTGAGGCCCATGACCTGCCGCAGACGGACATATTTTGCTTCCGCAGCGCCGTTGTGGAACCGCAGGATGTGCGGGAGAAAGACGGCGTTCAGCGTGCCGTGGTGCAACTTCTTCTGCTCGAGACGACCTGCCGCGTGGCTCAGCGCATGCACGCCGCCCAGACCTTTGACAAAGGCCAACGCGCCTTCATAGCTCGCCATCATCATGTGCCAGCGCGCTTCGGCGTCCGATCCATCCTTCACGGCGCGGCGGAGCATGCCTTGCCCGAAGGCCCGCTCGGCGCCGTCATAACCGATACCTTCCGCAGGCGGATTGACTGACGGGGTCAGAACGGCCTCGATGCAATGCGTCAGCGCGTCCATGCCGGTCGCGGCTGTCAGGCCCGCCGGCAGGCCGAGCGTCAGGTCCGGATCACACAAGGCAACCAGCGGGATGAGGTTCGGCGAGGCGAAGGTTTCCTTGCGGCCATTCTCCATGATGATGACCATGCCGACCGAGACTTCCGATCCGGTGCCCGCCGTCGTCGGGACGGCAATCAGCGGGGGGATCTTGGTGATCTTCTTGGCGCCGCCGATGATTGCGGCATAGGTTTCCAGCGGTTCGCTATGGGAAGCCAGCAGACCGATCGCCTTGGCGTGGTCCATCGAGGAGCCACCGCCCACGGCGATGATGCCGTCCGCGCCGGACTCCTTGTACAGGCGGGTTGCGAGCTTCGTCTGCGTCTCAGTCGGGTTGGAGGTTGTCTCGGCGAACACGCCGGCCGGGGCCACGCCCAGGGCATCTTCGACCTTCGCCAGGATGCCCGACGCCTTGATGCCGGCATCGGTGACAATGAACGGCCGGGTGATCCCCTTCCCCTTGGCCAGAGCGGCGAGCTGTTTCAGCGCGCCGGCGTCGAATACGCATTGGGTGAGAAAATTCATGACGGGCATTTGGGGCACACTCCAGCCGGAAACAGGGAAAGACCCATGTTCCCAACTGGAGCCGCGAAGTTCAAGCCTTTCCTTGGGGGCAGGCAACTGCCCTCTGGCGCCCTTCGACGGCGACGGGCCAGCCCTTCTCCTGCGGGGTCCCCGCCGCAGTCCGGGCAACCTGCAGCCTCCGGCGGATCGTCTCAATACGGACGACTACCTAATCGCGCGCATGTGCCGCGCGGCTCGCCGCCGCGCGTCAAGCTGCCCGATATTCGAAGCAATTACAGAGGGTTATCGAGGATCATCACAGTCCAAAAAGGATAGGACCCAAGCGATGAAAAAGCTTCTTCTTGCCGCCCTGATGGCTGGCTCTTCCGTTGTCGGAATTGCCGGCACCGCCTCTGCCGAAGACAATCCATGGATGGTGCGCGTGCGCGTCCTTGGCGTGCTGCCGGACGAATCCGGTGATCTGTCGGTCGCTGGCACGCGGCTGGCCGGTGACGTCGATATCGGCGACCAGTATGTGCCCGAACTCGACATCTCCTACTTCTTCACCGACAACATCGCGGCCGAGCTGATCCTCGGCGTCACCCCGCACGATGTGAGCGCCGTCAACGTCACGGTTCCCGGCGCGCTCACCGATGCCGATATCGATCTCGGCGACGTGTGGCTCCTGCCGCCGACCCTGACCCTGCAATACCACTTCACCAACGGTTCGCAGTTCAAGCCGTATGTGGGCGCAGGCATCAACGCGACGCTGTTCTTCAACGAAGATGCAGGCCCGGTCGCGGACGGCATCGACTACGACCCCAGCATCGGCCCGGCCCTGCAGGTTGGCTTCGACTATGACCTTGATGGCAAGGAAGGCGGCTGGGCGTTCAATGCCGACGTCAAGAAACTCTGGATCAACACGGACGTGACCGTCGATTTCACCACGGCGCTCGGCGCCAAGGTGGACGCTGACGTGGACATCAATCCGCTCGTGGTCGGACTTGGTTTCGGCTACAAATACTGAGCCCCTCCCCTCAGTCTGACGAGACCCGAACGCCGCGTCCTGGATAAAGGGACGCGGCGTATTCCGTTTTCTGCGCCGTGCCTCTTGCGCGCCCGGCCTGCCCCGCTACTCCTCAGGCCATGACCATTCTTACTGTCAAAGACCTTGCGGTCGATTTCACCACGCCGGACGGCACCGTAAACGCCGTGCGCGGCACCAACTTCACCGTCTCCGCGGGCGAGTGTCTCGGCATCGTCGGCGAAAGCGGCTCCGGAAAGAGCCAGTCCGCACTCGCCGCGATGGGGCTTCTCGCCGCGAACGGTCGCGCGTCAGGCGAAATCCTGTTCAATGGCACCGACATGCTGACCGCAGCGCCCGCCGAACTGCGCCGGATTCGCGGCGCCGAAATGTCGATGATCTTCCAGGACCCCCTGACCAGCCTGACGCCCCACATGACGGTGGGCGCACAGATGCGCGAAATCCTTGCGCTGCATCAGGGCCTGAAGGGTGAAGCGGCCAACCAGCGCTGCGTCGAGTGGCTGGAACATGTGCGCATTCCCGAAGCGGCCCGCCGCCTTGACCAGTTTCCGCATGAACTCTCCGGCGGCATGCGCCAGCGCGTGATGATTGCCATTGCCATGCTTTGCGGCCCGAAACTGCTGATCGCGGATGAGCCGACCACCGCGCTCGACGTGACCGTTCAGGCTCAGGTTCTGGAACTGATGGACGAGCTGAAGCGCGATACCGGCACCGGCATCGTGCTGATCACCCACAACATGGGCGTCGTTGCGCGCATGTGCGACCGGGTGATCGTGATGCGGTATGGCGAGATCGTCGAGCAAGGCCTGACCGACGACATCTTCTATGCCCCCAAGCATGACTACACCAGGATGCTGCTGGCCGCCGTGCCCCGCCTCGACCTGCCCGACCCGCCGGGACGCCCGGCCCTGTCACCCGCCCCCGCCGACAACATCGAGCCGGTGCTGCGCGTGGATGACATGAAGGTTCATTTCCCGATCCAGGTCAAAGGCGGCCTGTTCGGACGCACCAAGCCGCTGAAGGCCGTCAACGGCGTCAGCTTTGACCTGAAACCCGGTGAGACTCTCGGCGTCGTCGGCGAGTCCGGTTGCGGCAAGTCGACCCTCGCGCGCGGCGTGCTGAAACTGATCCCGCCGACCGCCGGCACCGTCGCCTGGCTCGGCAAGGACATCACCAAGGCGAACGCGCGCGACATGAACGCCCTGCGCGACGACCTGCAGATCGTCTTCCAGGACCCGCTCGCCAGCCTTGACCCGCGCATGACCATCGGCGC
>JBGSOU010000315.1:0-7509 GCA_041739025.1 Hyphomonas sp. | reverse complement strand
CGCGCCTTAGCCCTTGGCGGCAGCGCCGGCCACGGCCGCGAAGATGTTCTGGCCATGCTCGCCGCCGGATTTGAAGGCGGGGCGGGTGGTGTTCACGTCCGTGATCTGGTCCCATTTCGCGGCCACCGCTTCAACGGTCAGCGCCTCGCCCTGGCCGACGAAGACGCCGGCGGTTTCCACGATCCGCGCCATCGAGAAGGCGCCAGCGCCGGCCGAGAGGATCATGCCGGTGGGCGCCTCTTCCTTGACGAGGTTCAGGACGCCCGGCGTCACGTATTCGGGCTTCAGCGCTTCAAGCATCTGCTCGGACATGATGTCTTCGGTCATGCGGGTTGCAGCAATCGGGCACACTGCGTTGATCTTGATGTCGTTTTTCGCGCCTTCGATCTTCAGCGTGTTCATCATGCCGATCACGCCGAGTTTCGCCGCGCCATAGTTGGCCTGGCCGAAGTTGCCATAGAGGCCGGTGGACGACGTGGTGACAACGATCCGGCCATAGTTCTGCGCCTTCATGATGTCCCAGGCCGCGTGGATCGGCAGGAAGCTGCCGCGCAGGTGAACGGCGAGCACGAGGTCGATATCCTCGACCGACATTTTCGAGAAGGACCGGTCGCGCAGGATGCCGGCATTGGCGATGATGATGTCGATCCGGCCCCATTTGGCCATCGTGTCGTCGATCATGCGCTTGACGCCGTCCACGTCCGACACCGAAGAGCCGTTGGCGATCGCTTCACCGCCGAAGGCTTCGATTTCCTTCACAACGGCTTCCGCCGCTGCCGAGTTGCCGCCCGAGCCGTCGCGCGAGCCACCCAGGTCGTTGATCACGACTTTCGCGCCGCGGCGGGCAAGTTCGAGCGCGTGGCAACGGCCAAGGCCGCCGCCCGCACCGGTGACAATGGCAACGCGGCCGTCAAAGCGGATCTCGGACATGGGGGGTCTCCTGAAGACAGTGATGATTTGGGCGGTGTCACACCAGACGTTCACGTCAACGTCAAGCGCGTCCGCTGCGTCACCCCGGCTGGTCCATCCTGCCGCACCGTCAATCTTGCCAGCCGCAGGGCGGCATGGTTTCCTCAGTTCTGAAACAATACCCTGGAGGGACGACCATGCTGGCCTATGTAACACTCGGAACGAACAACAAGGAAAAGGCGCTGGCCTTTTATGATGCCGTGCTCGGCGAAATGGGCGCCAAGCGCTTCTTCGCCAATGACCGCCTGCAATTCTACGGCGTCGCGCCCGGGCAGCCGATGATCGGCATTGGCGACCCCTACGATCAGTCGGCTGCGACCTGCGGCAACGGCGTCATGCCGGCCCTCGCCGCCGCCGACAAGGAAACGGTGGACCGCGTCTACAAAAAAGCCATCGAACTCGGCGCAACGGACGAAGGCGCACCCGGCAACCGGATGCCCACTTTCTATGGCGCCTATTTCCGTGATCCGGACGGCAACAAGATCTGCGTCTGCAAGCTCGGCTAGGCGTCCCGAGATTCCGGTTTTCAAGGATCCCCCCGGTTCAGGCCGGGGGGATTTTTTGTCGGGTCACGTCTCAGTCCGGCCGGGCATCTTGCAGCTTGCCGGCATAGAAGGCGCGCAGGTCCGCCGCCAGCGCCGTCAGCGCGGCCTCGTTGAGGTACATCATGTGGCCGGCCTGGTAGTAGGTCATCGCGACGCGGGCCTGCGGGATGGCGTAGCGGCCGAAGGTGATCTCCGAGTCAAAGAACGGCGTGATCAGGTCGAAATACCCGTTTGCAACCCAAACCTTCATCGCCGTGTTCTGGCGCATCGCCGTTGACAGCTTGCGTCCGGCATTCACGTAATGCGGCTCGGCATATTCGCCGTCCGGCGTATCACTGAAATTCCAGTTGTTTCCGGCGTCCTCGCTCGAGACGATGTAAGGCCGGTCCATCGACACGCCGAGATCGCTCGACAGGTACTGGTTCATCAGCGCCGAATAGGCCGAGCCGATGGCGTAGCCCGACACATCCGAGTCCGGGCCTTCTGCCGCGTCGTCCGCCTCGTCGCCGAGGTAGCGCCCATCCAGCCGGCCCAGCGCCACGCCCTTGTCGCGCAGCAACTCCTTCTGGAAGCGGTGCATCAGGATCCGCAGGTCGCTGGTCTCGACATAGGCTGGGTCAAGCCCGGTGAAGTAGGCGAGGCGGTCGCGGATGTGTGCGCGTTCTTCCGGTTTCAGCCGCGCGCCTTTCAGCAGGGCCGGCCCGTATTCGTCGCGCGCGAAGGCACGGGCGTCCGCGAGGAACTCCGCCTGCGGCACGCCGGCGCCCGCCTTGCCGTGATACTGCGCAGTGGCGGCCATGCTCGGCAGGTAGGTGATGTAGGAATACACATTGTCGTGCGCCGACGTGGAGCCTTCATAGTCCAGCGCCTGCGAGATCAGGACGAGACCGTTGAGCGCGATATCAACATCGCCGGTGAGCATCCGGTGGGACAGATAAGCGGCGCGTGTGGTGCCGAAGCTCTCGCCGATCAGGTATTTTGGCGCGTTCCAGCGCTTGTGGCCGGTGATCCACAGGCGGATGAACTCGGCGAGGGAGCTGGCATCGCCTTCCTCGCTCCAATAGTCCTTGTTCTCGCCGTCGCCGATCGCCTGGCTGAAGCCGGTGCCGACCGGATCGATGAACACCAGGTCTGTCACGTCGAGGATCGACAGCGGATTGTCCAGCAGGGTGTAAGGCGCCGCACCATCATCGGCGTCCGCGTCACTCGCGACCTGAACGCGCTTTGGGCCCAGCAGGCCGAGATGCAGCCAGACCGAAGCCGAGCCCGGCCCGCCATTGAACACGAACGAAACCGGGCGGGGGCCGCTGACGTTCTCGCGGATATAGGAGATGGTGAACAGGCTGGCGGCCGGGTCGCCCTCGGCATTGCGGATCTGTGTTTCGCCCGCTTCGACGCGGTAGGTGATCTTCTGTCCGCCGAACACCCCGGTATGCGTGGACTTGAACATCACCGGCTCGGGCACCGGTTTCGGCGCTTGGGTGGTTTCGGCCCTGGCGTCTGCGGGGCTGGCTTCAGGCGCGGCGAGCGCCGGCGCTGCCGACGCCATCACGAGGGCAAGGAACATTGTCCGGATCTTCATATCCACCATCCTGTCTGTCGCCGCTGGCCAGGCCGGCAGGGCCTCATCCAGACGCTTGAAATCCAAGCCGAAAACCTAGGCACGCTTTTCTTGGAGGTCAAACCACCCGGTGGAGGCGCGGGCTTGTGCCGCGTGCCGTTCCGCCCCCGGGACGGCCGGCCCTGCATTTGCGGTTGCCTGCTTTCCATTCTTGAGACCTGCCGCTAAGCCTTGTTCCGGGTTCCAATAAGCGGGAGGTGCGAGTGTCCATGCCGGCAGGATATGAATGGGGATGGGACAACGGGCGTGCCCTGCTGGGCATGGCGTTGATCTATGTGATCTGCTGGGTGCTCTCCGAAAAGAAAAAGCTCTTCCCGTGGAAGATCGTGCTTGGCGCGACGGTGATGCAATTCGCCTTCGCGCTGATCCTGTTCGGCATTCCCCTGGTACGCGAGGTCCTGTTCAAGGCCAATGACGTGGTCAGCGGCCTGCAGGCGGCAACCCGCGCGGGCACCGGTTTCGTGTTTGGCTATGTCGGCGACAACACTGCCGCGAGCGCGCTGATCGGCGGCTCCGCGCCGCCGCTCTTCTTTTTCCAGATCCTCCCCATCATCATCGTGGTGGCGGCGCTGTCGGCCATCCTCTGGCACTGGCGCATCCTGCGCTGGATCACCAACGGCTTTGCGGCGGTCTTCCGCCGCACGATGGGCCTAGGCGGCGCCACGTCGCTCGCCGTGTCCGCCAACGTCTTCATGGGCATGACCGAAGCCCCGGTGCTCATCCGGCCTTACATCAAGGGCATGACGCGCTCCGAACTCCTGATCATGATGACCGCCGGCTTTGCCACCATCGCCGGGTCGGTTCTGGTCGTGTACGGAGCGTTCCTCGAGGGCAAGATGGCGAACCCGCTCGCCCAGCTCCTCACCGCCTCGATCATGGCGGCGCCGGCGGCCGTGGCCGTGGCCCTCACCATGATTCCGGAGACGACGCCGGCCGACCAACGCGTCCAGAACCCGGATTTCAACTACGCCTCGACCATGGATGCCTTCTCGACCGGCGCAACCGACGGCCTCAAGATCGTGTTCAACATCGCCACCATGCTGATCGCCGCGCTCGCGCTGCTCTGGCTGATCAATGCCGGGCTCGGCGCCGTCCCGGACGTGCTCGGCGCGCCCCTGTCGATCGAGCGCATCCTCGGCTGGATCTTTGCGCCGCTGATGTACATGGTCGGCGTGCCGTGGGACGAGGCGGCCCGCTCGGGCTCTCTGATGGGCGTGAAGACCGTGCTGACCGAATTCGTGGCCTTCATCCAGCTCGCCGACATTCCGGTCGATGCGATGGACCCGCGCACCCGCATCATCACTGCGCACGCCATCTGCGGGTTTGCGAACTTCGGTTCGATGGGCATCCTGATCGGCGGCCTTTCGATTGTCGAGCCGGAGCGCCGTGACGATTTCCTGAGTCTCGCCTGGCGCACCCTGCTGGCCGGCACGCTGGCGACCTGTCTCTCGGCAGCCGTGGTCGGCGCGCTGCCCTACCAGTTGTTCGCTGGAGCGAATGGGTGAAGCGACTCGATTGGGTCCTCGAACTCGCGGCGGGGCTCGCGTTCCTCACGCCGCACGCGCTGGCTCAGGGCGCTGACGAGGCCGATCCGCGGCGCCTTGAGCCTGTCGAGATATGGGGAGATCGCACGCCGCAGGCTCCGGGCGCGCAATCCGTCATTGATGCGAGGCTGATCGCCGATACGGCGGCCGACCGGCCCGCCGAAATCCTGAACCAGGCGCCGGGTGTCAATATCCAGATGAACTCCGGGCAGGAGCATCTGATCGCCATCCGCTCGCCGGTGCTGACCGGTGGGGCCGGGCAGGGAAGTTTCCTGATTCTCGAGAACGGCGTTCCCACCCGCTCGCCCGCATTCGGCAACGTCAATTCGCTGATCGAGCCGCACCTTGAAATCGCCGAGGCCATTGAGGTGATCCGTGGGCCGGGCAGTGCGAAGTATGGCTCGAACGCCGTACACGGACTGATCAACGTGATCCTGCCGGACGCGAAAAGTGACCAGTCCCTGCGCGCCAGCTATGGCACGCTCGGCCGCTGGCGCGGCGATGCCTCCGTCAATCTCGGCGATGACACGCGGCTGAACCTGTCCCTGATGGAAGACAGCGGCTGGCGCGACGCGACCGGCGGCGCGCAGCAGAAGATCTCCCTGCTCACGCACCAATCCCTTGGAGGCTGGGATGCGACCGCCTGGCTTTCCGCCTCCAGCCTGAACCAGGAAACGGCGAGCTTCATTCAGGGCCCGCGCGCCTATGAAGACCGCGACCTCGCCGAAACGAATCCCAACCCCGAAGCCTTCCGCGATGCCTGGTCGGCGCGCGCCGGACTGCGGCTGGAGCGTGAGATCGGCCCCGGCAAACTCATCCTTACGCCCAACCTGCACAGCCAGGGCATGGTCTTTTCGCAGCACTTCCTGCCCTATGGCGGTGTCGAGAAGAATGCCCATACCGGCGGCGGCCTGATGGCACGCTATGATCTGGACCCCATTGGACGCGTCAACTGGCGTTTCGGCGCGGACAGCGATTTTGCGACCGGGTATCTCAAGGAAATTCAGCCCAATCCGAATCCCAGCCCCAATTTCCCGCAAGGCGTCCACTACAATTACACCGTCGGCACGCAGGTTTTCGCGCTCTGGACCGAAGCGGATATGCAGCTCACGGACAATCTCCGCCTGCTGGCCGGCCTGCGCGGCGAGACCCACGGCTACAGCTATGACACGCGCGCGCCCGCCGGCGTCAATGGCCGCTTCAATGTGCCGGCGGACCGGTCGGACGATTTCAGCTTTGTCACGCCCAAACTCGGTCTCGTCTGGGACCGGGAGTGGTACAGTCTCTATGCGAACTATGCGCGCGGCGCCCGTGCGCCGCAGGTCTCCGATCTCTACCGCTTGCAAAGCCGCCAGGTAGCTGGCGAGATCGAGGCCGAAACGCTGGACAGCGTGGAAGTCGGCGTACGGGGCGACGCCCTGTTCGGCCATCTCGATTTCGACATCGCCGCCTACTGGATGGAGAAGGAGAACTTCTTCTTCCGCGATTCCGATGGCCTGAATGTCGTGGACGGATCAACCCGCCACAAGGGCATCGAAGCCGCCGCGACGCTGCGGATTGACGACCGCTTGAGCGTCGGCGGCAACGTCGCCTGGAGCGACCAGACCTACACCTTCGACCGCCCCGTGATCGCGTCTCAGCAGAATGAGCGGATCACCGCCGGAAATGCCATCGACACGGCGCCCGAATGGCTCGCCGATGCCCGTCTTGACTGGCAGGCGCTCGATGCGCTGAAGCTGTCGCTGACCGTCGAACATGTCGGCGAATATTTCACCGATCCGGCCAACACGGTCACCTATCCGGGCCACACCGTCTTCGGCGCACGCGCCGGCTGGACCATCACCGGCACGCTGGAAGCCTCGCTGATCCTCCGTAACCTCACGGATGAGGCCTATGCCGACCGCGCCGATGTAGGCTTCGGAAATGAACGCTATTTTCCCGGCGAGCCGCTGAACGCAACCGTCGGCCTGACCAAAAAATTCTAGGAGGAACAGAATGAAGCTCTATCACAGCCCGCAGGCGCCGAACCCGGACCGTGTGGTCTACTTCCTTCGGGCGAAGGGCAAGCTGGACGCGGTCGAGCTGCAGGAAGTCTCGATCATGAAGCAGGAGCACAAGCAGGCCGATTATCGCGGCGTCTCCCCGTATGCGCAGGTCCCCGCGCTGGTGCTGGATGACGGCACGAACATCACCGAAAGCCGTGCCATCTGTACCTATTTCGAAGGCATCTTTCCGGAGCCGAACCTGATGGGGCGGGACCCGAAGGAGAAAGCCCTGATCGAGATGTGGGACCGGCGTGTGGAGCTGATGATCTTCGTCCAGTTCGCGACCTGGTTTCGCAATGCGCATCCCGCGATGGCGCCGCTCGAAGTGCCGCAAAGCGCAGAAGCCGCCGTCAAGGGCGAGAAGGCGGCCCGCAAAATGGCGGAGCGCTTCGACGCGCATCTCGCGGACCATGAATTCGTCGCGGCCGAGCGGTTTTCCATCGCCGACATCACGCTCTACATCACCTGCGGTTTCACCCGCGTGATGAAATGGGCGCCGCACAAGGAGCTTCCGAATCTGGGCCGCTGGCACGGCGCGATGACGCAGCGCGGTTTCGCCGGATAGCGGGCAGGGTTCATCCGCAGGGGTTTCACCGCGCCGCCGATCCTGTATTCAGCAGTCAGCTTCATCATCTGGGAGTGGCGCATGGTCCGGCTTTGTTTGTTCGCCTTTCTGGCGCTCGCGCTGTCGGCCTGCGCGCAGCGCTCGGCCTGGACACTGCCCGTGCAGCAGCTGGACGCTGCAGAACTCGTCCGCACGGCCCCGCCCGGCCGGCTGTCCGGGA